>JALSQJ010000017.1 GCA_026985495.1 Campylobacteraceae bacterium | reverse complement strand
ATATTATAAGTATTAAATTGTATAATATATTTAACTATAGATATTAAGGAAAATAAAAGCAATGAAGAACTTATTAATTACATTTATACTACTCCTATTTTTTATTGGTTGTGGTGGAGGGGGTGAAGAGATTCCTACCTCAAACCCAATTATTGAACAAAATAGCTCCGATGATGCCTCCTCAACCATTTCAGGAAAAATCACATATGAACGTATTCAACCTTTGCACTCGGGAAGTGGTACTGTATTAGATAGGTCAAATATTACAAATGAGAGTGCCAAACAGGTAATAGTCTCTCTTGTTGATGATTCTGGATCGGAGATTGCTTTAACAGTAACAGATGATAATGGAGAGTATATCTTTACAAATGTAGCTAAAGATAGTAATCTTAAAGTTCGTGTTTATGCTAAGATGTTCAAAACTAATAGATGGGAAGTAAAAGTTATAGATAATACTAATAGTGATGCTCTATATGCAATAGAAGGAGATATGAGTACAAATAGAGGTACACGTAATCTTTTAGCTTCATCTTCAAATTCTCAAGCTGCTCCTTTTGCTATTTTAGACTCTATCTATTTGGCAATGAAAAAAGTTATTGCTGTTGATAGTTCTGCAGTTTTTCCTCTCTTAAAAGTAAATTGGTCTACAAAAAATATAATTACAGGAACATATTATAATGGTGTAGATACTATTATGATGCAAGGAGATCAAAAAGGAGATAGTGATGAGTATGATAATCATGTTATTATTCATGAGTGGGGTCATTTCTTTGAATCTAAATTTTCAAGAGCAGATAGTATAGGAGGTTCACATGGTTCAGGGGATCACCTAGATATACGTTTGGCATTTGGTGAGGGGTGGGGAAATGCTTGGTCTGCTATTGCTACCGATGACCCTATCTATTTTGATACAATAGGTAGTAATGGTTGGAATATGAATATTGAAACAGCAACACATGATACTCCTGGTTGGTTTTCAGAAGCCTCTATTCAACGTATACTCTATGACTTATATGATAGCCATAATGAAGGTGAAGATAATTTAGGATTAGGGTTTAAACCTATTTATGATACTTTAACAGGTGCTCAAAAAGAGACAAAGGCATTTACTAGCTTATTCTCTTTTATTACAGCATTGAAAAATGAAAATTTATCATCTGCTAATAAAATAGATGATATTGTATCGAGTGAAGATATCGATATTATTGATAATATCTATGGAGCAAATAGACGTAATGACAATGTTAATACAAAGGTACTTCCCATTTATAAAGAGTTAAGTGTTGGAAACTCTGTTAATGTGTGTACTATTAATGATTATGGGGTAACTAATAAACTAGGTATTCATCGTTATGTCTTCTTTTCACTTGCCTCAAGAGATAACTATACTATTGTTGTAGAGAAAAGTGATAGCGTTTCATCTGACCCTGATTTTACACTTTTTAAAATGGGAACTTCCCCTACAAAACAGATTGCAGAATCTACATCTAGTGGAAGAGAGAGTAGAACTTTAAATTTGTTAAGTGGAGATTATATATTAGATATTGTTGATGCAAATAGTAAAAGTTCGGCTTGTTTTGATGTTAGTATTAACTAAAGTTACACAAAAATAAGATAGAATAAAAAGAAAAGGAAAAACTTATGAAAAAAAATTTTTTAATCTTAACACCCCTAATTATTGTTATGGGATTACATGCTAATAGCAAAAAAGTTACCCAAGAAGAGATAGATAAAGTAGCATCAGGAACAACAGAGGGTCACTATCAAAAACCAGGTGCACCAATCAATATGAGTTACAAATCTATTAAGGTTGATACCAATGAGACTGCAGATGTAAATATTACACTAACTACTACTGCACAATCAGGAACAATCTATGCAATGATGACTCATGATGATAATTTAACACTTATCGGTAATGTAGATGAAAACTTAACATTCAATATTCTACCAGACCAAAAAAGTTTCAATATTAATCTACAAGCAACTTCTAACTATAATGGTCTCTACTACATTAGACTACTTACAAAAATTGACAAAGGTTATGGTCCTAAACTACGCTCTTTTGCTGTGCCTGTCTATATAGGTGATAATCCAAAACCAAAAACAAGAAGTGGAGTTACCTTTATGAAGGCAACAAGTGGAGAGAATATCTCTGTCTCTAAAGCTGTAGAGACTATTGAAGTTATAAAAGATAAATAATAAACAGAAAAAACCATTATTTTTAATGGTTTTCTAACTCATACATAATCTTTTCAAGATACTCTTCTGTTAATGTTTCACTACTTTTTGTATCTTTTTGAGTTATATCTTTTTTAGATTCAGCTAAATTTACTACCTTTTGTCTTTTTTTTAGCTCTTGCTTAACCAACTTTACTATCTCTTCTCTATTAATATTTTTGCTAATTGGTTCAACGCTTTTAACTGATGATGAGAACTCCTCTATAGCCATCAATCTATTTTTAGGTGCTAAATTAATAGAGTATTCATTTACAATTTTATAAGCAAAATAGGCTAAAATCATAAATAGAGTTATCAATAGTAATTTAATAACTGAATCGAGAGTAGAAGAGAAGTTTGATTGAGTAGTTTGAGACATATACTCTCTATAATACTCTGCATCTATGGTATATACTTTCTTATTATCTTGAGCTAATTCCATCTATTTTTCCTATTTTTTCGCTATTCTAACACTATACAGATTAAAAAAATTACTCATATTTTGACTAAAAATCTTTTTTCATTAAGTTTTAAAAAGCAATTTTAGTAGCTATTTAAATATTTTCGGTATAATACGCGACCTCATTCTCTATGAGTAAAATATACGAAAGGAGCCATAATGCCAAAAATGAAAAGCGTTAAAGGTGCTGTAAAGCGTTTTAAAGTTAAAAAATCTGGTAAAATCAAAAGAGGAACAGCGTTTCGTTCTCATATTTTGACAAAAGTAGATGGTGCACATCACCGAGCTAATAGAAGTGCTAAATATATAGACCAAGCAGATAGTAAAAAAATCAAAGAGATGATTAACTAATTTTAGTTACATCTTAACAAGCAATAACTCCTAAAATATTAGGACAAGTTCATTTTAAACTTAAAATGACACCAATACTAAAACAATAGTACTTAGGTAAAGGAGAAACAATGAGAGTAAGAACTGGTACAGTTAGACATAAACGTCACAAAAGACTACTAAAACAAGCTAGAGGATTCTACAGTGGTAGAAGAAAACACTTTAGAAAAGCTAAAGAGCAATTAGAGCGTTCATTAGTATATGCTTATAGAGACAGAAGACAGAAGAAAAGAGACTTTAGAAGACTCTGGATTGTTAGAATCAATGCAGCCGCTAGACTTAATGATATGAACTACTCAACATTCATGCATGGTCTTAAAGTTGCAAATATTGAACTTGACAGAAAAATTTTAGCTGATATGGCTATGAATGCTCCTGAAGCATTTACAAAAGTTGCAGAGGCTTCAAAAGC
Source organism: Campylobacteraceae bacterium (assembly GCA_026985495.1). Lineage (GTDB taxonomy): Bacteria > Campylobacterota > Campylobacteria > Campylobacterales > Sulfurovaceae > UBA1140. The sequence continues at coordinate 15,974 of JALSQJ010000017.1, read as the reverse complement.
AGCACTAAGTGCATAATAAGTAACCTTTTTATTCTACAATTGAGGAGTTTTACTCCTCAATTACTACATTACACTATTTTCTATTTAACAGAGAATTTTTTCCAATAAAAATTAAAAATTTTATCAATGCTAACTGTCTGCTAAACCGTGTAGGCTCTTTTAAAAGTCTATAGAACCACTCTAACTCTAATTTTAAAAAGAGTGATGGGGCTCGTCTCTTATCTCCTCCATAAATATCAAAACTACCTCCTAAACCCATATAGAGCGCTTTATGCTCCTCTTTTAACTCCTGCATTAAAAACTCTTGTCTTGGACTCCCCTGTGCTACAAAAACAATATCGGGTTGAGTTTTTTTTAAATCATCTATTAATCTATACTTATCTCTATCACTTAAAAAACCATCTCTGTAACCAACAATCTCAATAGAGGGGAACTCTATTTTGAGTCTCTTCACAGTAGCATGAATAACCTCTCTTGTTGAGCCAATCAAATAAAACCTTTTGCTCCTCTCAAACCTAGAGACAATATCTAACCAAAATTCACTTCCTGGTATTTTAATAGCTGACAAACCTATACTTTTTAGTGCCAAAACAGCACCAAAACCATCAGGATATGCAATATTACTATTTACAATCTTTCGTAAAGAGTCATCACTCTTAATAATCTTCTCTGCATTCATTGCAATAAGAATCTTCTTTTTATCTTCAATATAATCTAAAAAAATATCTTTTGATTCAAATGCATTTATCTTATATTTATTAACTATTTTATAATTCATTTTTAAAAACCTTAAAAGTCTTAAATTTTTCACGACCACTATTTATAATAAACTTTTCTAACTCTTTTAGTGAGTAGTCGCTCATAGATTTAGGGTGTCCTATTACTACAAAGTGCTTCTCATCTAATCTATTTAAAAAAGCACTATAGGCTTTTTGTAAAAAAGATGCTTTATATCCATCTATAGAGACAACACTATGTGTAAACCTACTTAACATTCTTAACTTGTCAAATTTAGAACCCCCAGCAGCTACTCCATCTCCAAATCCTTTATGCTCTGCCCCACCAAACTTTTTAAAAAAAGCCAACTTCCAAAAGAAGAGAGGAGAGAGCCTATAAGCAGAGATGGGTATCTCTCTAAAAAAACCTTTAGGCTCCTCTTTTAGTGGGTCACTTTCAAAGTTCCACTCTCCATTTTTTGGCATATTTTCAAAGTTAAAATAGTGTGTTTCACTACTATTTTTTCCATTTTTAAATAGAGTACTATCTAACCAAATATTATGTTTTTTAAATGCTCTAAAAAGAGGCTCGAAAGGCTGTATGCACCACCCACCTGCACGGTGTGCAAAAATTTCATTTTGAACAATATCACTCAATACTTTTTTATAACGATAGACAATGCTATCTATCTCCTTTTTGGAAAAATCATGTAGTCTATATCGGCTTGTATCCATAACCCACTCCTCTCCATTAAAGGTACTATCTTCCCAATGAGGGTGAATATGTAGCTGGATAGAGTGACCTGTTTTATCCAAATACTCTATCTGATTAACAATATCTTGGTACTCCTGTTCCAATACCTTATATTCGCCCTTTAATGCTTGAAGTCGAACAAGATAACCACTATCAATAAAAAAAGTTGCCTTAACACCATATCTATTTAAAATATCTAACAACTTCTCTACAGGTTCAATTAGACAGCTATTAGCTGTTCCACTCTTACCTCCAAAGAAGAGTTCATAATCAAGTGTTAAAAATATTTTTTTCATAGCTTAAATCTCTTATTAAGTAGTCTAAGCTGATACTCAATACTCATCAAAAGTACAATTTTTCGTTCATCATTCTCTCTTTTATCTCGATATTTAAGAATTAACTTCTCAATTTCACCTCTATCTATAAATTCGGTAATCAAAGAGTCATCAGAGTTTAAGAGTTCCATAATATCATCATTCAAATCCTCTTGAAACCACTTTAGACTAGGCATACTAAATCCCTTTTTAGGTCGATAGATAATCTCATTAGGAAGAATATTCTCTGCCATTTTTCGTAAAATATATTTATGTCTCCCATTTTTTATCTTAAAATGGGTAGGAATTTTATGAACCGTTTCTACAAACTCATTATCTAAAAATGGAACTCTCATCTCAACAGAAGTTGCCATAGTTGTTTTATCTCCATACATTAACAACTCATCACTAAGCCAAGTATAGGTATCTAAAATAGACATCTTATCTGAAGAGTCAATCTCTTTAGGTATAAAATCATAGGTATCTCTTAACTCACTCTCTTGCACTCTATATATATTTTTCAAGAGTTTTTTTCGCTCATCTTCAGTAAATACAGTGTATATCTTCTCTAGTCGTCTATACTCATCTTTTTCACCTAAAGCATAAAGCCCTCGTTGCAACTTATGAAACTTTGGGTGTGAGAAGAGAGGCTTTACTAAATTTGCAACTTTTATCAATGGTAAATATTTTTCTCTTTTAGTCTCTGCACCGTAACGAGCATACCCCATAAATATCTCATCAGCTCCCTGCCCTGCTAACATCACCTTAACATGTTTACTTGCCAATTCACTAATTTGATATTGAGCTAAAGTTGAGTCTGTTCCATTAGGCTCTTCATTGATATAGAGTGCTTTTTCCATATTTTTCATATACTCTTTAGGATTAACAATCACATCATAATGGTCTGTTCCTAGTAGCTCTGCACTTCGTCTTGCTTCTAAAATTTCATCCTCTTCAGCCGTTGCTCCTTGAAAACCGATACAGAATGTTTTAATTTTACCATTTGAGTATTTTGATGCAATAGAGGTGATAAGTGCTGAATCTAACCCACCAGATAGGAAACTTCCCACTTCAACATCTGAAAGCATCTGCCGTGCAACTGCCTCTTCAAACTTTTCTGAAAGCCTATCTATCCAATAGGCTTCACTTTTGCTCTTATCAATACGAATATTTCCAATAAATTTTTTATTGATATTAAAAAGCATTGATAACGACTCTTTTTCAAGATTATAAGATAGAACCTCTCCAGGCTTTACCTTAGAGATAGTGTGATACATAGTAGAAGATGAGGGGTTGTATCTAAGGGTAAAATAGCTATTTAACCCCTCTAAGTTTATCTGATAACTATCAACTATCTTTAAAATAGGCTTAATCTCTGAAGAGAAGACAAAAGTATTATCTTGCATAAAATATAGTGGTTTAACACCAAATCTATCTCGTGCTAAATAGATAATCTGTTGCTCTATATCAAGTAGAGCTAAACCAAAAATCCCATTAAACTTATCTATACTCTCAATACCAAATTTTGCAATATAGTTAACAATAGTCTCCGTATCGGAGTGTCCATTAAACTCTACCTCACTAAGCTCCTCTCTAAGCTCCAAATGGTTATAAATCTCACCATTAAAGATAATAAGAAACCTCTTTGATGCATCATACATTGGTTGTTGCCCTGCATCAGTTAAATCTTGAATAGAGAGCCTCCTATGTCCAAATGTGATACTATTATCACCTATCTCTAAGTTGACTATTTTACTATCATCGGGTCCTCGATGTTTTATTAAATCTAAAGCTTCATCTCCAAACTTATTATTGACAGCTCCTAAAATACCACACATACTACTGCTCCTCTACTTTCGCTAAGGCATAGAGGTACTGAACTACTGCCCACCCTAAATGGTTAATATTTTTTAAACTTCCAAAAATATCTACTACAGAGGCTATCTGACCATCTTTGGTTATAAAATTCTCTCTAATTGAAAGCTCTAACTTCTCTACTAAGACCTCATCTTTTAATAATTTTGCCAAATGTAACATCTCGGCATTATCATACAAATCAAATTTAATAATTGAGACCCTATTACTTTTAGAGAATCGTTTAAATAGATTTTTATCGCTATTGAACATATGTACTAAAAGATACCTATACCCTTTAGAGATAACCTCTTTTGAGCCGTAAAGTGGTACAATTTTATTAGTTTTAAAGATATTTTTCATAATAAAAGCACTATGAAATGTATCAATAAAGGTATTCTCATCATAAGGAGAGTAGAGCCAACTACCATCCTCTTGTTGCATCTCTACTAAAAAAGTATATAATCGATTAATCTTATCTTTAATATACTCCTCTTTTTCAGGGAAAAACTCTAAAAGTAGTGAATAGCAGTAGATTCCATAAGAGGTAGCATTGGTAGCGACTCTATCTCTCTCTACACCATAGGAGAGTGCCAACATATTGGACTCATCTACCATAATCTTTATATCTTTTTCAAAAAAATTAAACACTGACTCTATTGGAGCGATAAGAGTCTCATCATTAGTAACTTGAAAATAGCGTACCATTGCCTCTAAAGGGTATGGTGTATGCGTACTAAATGGCATATTGCTATCATAAGTTTTCTCTGCTGAATAGACCCAATCATAATTTAGCCCCCAACAGTAACCACTATACCCTTTGCAACTATGCTCTAAAAGCCAATCGATATGCTTTTTAGCATACTCTAAATAGATAGCTTTAGGCTTCTGTTTATAGAGCTCTAAAAGCGTCAACACAGCTTGAGCTCGAACAAGAGGATACTCTAGTTTTTTATACCCTAAACGGATTTGATTATTAAGATAGTAGTCATATATGGTTAATGCTCCTGCAGGAGCAATACCCAATAAATTATGTCTGTAATAGAACTGTTTTACTCTTTGACCAAACTTGGTAATCCATATATCATAAGGGTCATAGGTGGCTAAAGAGTCCTCTAAAAGATACGATTCAATCTTCTCAATATTCATCTTTGTAATACCTTTTGAATCTCACTATGGAGTCGTTTTGCCATAACAACATTGGTCACATGCTCCTGTGCATAGATAAAGTTATATTTAGAAATCTCTTCCATCTTTTTATGATTTACCAGCAACTTCTCTAATCCATCAGCAATATTTTCAGGATTTTTTGTCTCAACCAAATATCCCATCTTCTCATCTTCAAAGAAGTATTTTAATCCACCAGCTTGACTTGTAACGACAGGAATTCCAAAGAGCATTGCCTCTAAAATACTTGTAGGTAACCCCTCTCCATAGTAACTAGGAAGTGCATAGAGATGACTCTCTTTAAAAAGATTAATCTTATCTTCCCCTTGAACATCACCTGTTAAATGGATATATGGTATCTCTTTAACCATCTTCTGTAGCTCTTTAAAATCCTCTCCATCACCTGCAATAGTTAACTCAATATCTTCAAAACCTCTTTGATAAAGAATATCTACTGCTTTAACCAACTCAAAAGCACCCTTTTCTCGAATAAGTCGTGCTAAAAATAGGATTTTAAACGGCTTTGTACTCTTCATAACCTCAACTCGATTCTCATAACTATAATTATCAATAAGTTCAATGTCAGCATTGGTTGTCTCTACAACTACCCGACCTCTATAGCCCCACTCATAAATTTTATCTCTAAAATCGTTTGAGAGTACAAAAATAAGTTCAGCTTGACCATAAGTTTTCATAAAAAAATCAACATACTTACTATCTACTTCTGCTTCAAAGTCCAACTCCCACCCATGGAAAAAGACTACAAAAGGAGTTTTCTTCCATAATAGTTGCCTAATAAAAAAAGCATCTCTAAAGAAACTTCGATTAAGAAGTGAGGGGTTAATAAATCCTAACTTTATTCCATTTAGTGATCTATAAAATCTAATTTGGTCTCCTAAAATTCCAAAAATATTTTTTCCATGCCCTCCAATTTCAAGAGCTTCAAACGCAATATCATCAAACTTATTAAACTCTCTTAAGAGTGAGTTCCAAAAGGAGCTTACTCCAGATGTCATTTTTAGGTTTGAGACAGTCATTAATACTCTATTCTCTTCTTTATTCATCTATTACCTTCCATTTTTTATAACTTAATTGTGTTATCTTGCTTCAATACGGCAAGATAGAGACTCAACGAAAAGATAATATTAAAGTAAAATCCACCTTGAAACATCATCATTGTTATCATACCTACAAAGATACTCATAGTATGTAGATAGTATTGTGACTCTCTATTTTGACGTATAAACCCAAAAAGGAAAAAGAGTGCTGAAAGAAAGAGAAGAAACCCAATTAGCCCCTCCTGTTGCAACATTTGGAAAAACTCATTATGTGCAAAGATTTTTAAGCCCACAACACGCTCCATCTTCTCCTCTGCATACATCTCTCCTAATCCGATAAAGAGTACTATTTTTTCATCATTTGCCCAGTTCTCTACAGCTGTTTTCCAATAGGTTAGACGACCAGAACCCAACTCATCATGTTGAATATATTTATTTCTATCTTCAAATCTCATCTTTAGTGCTTCATTGGTCTCAACCATATAGAGTCCTATTCCAAATAGGATAACCAAAGAGATAATAACTGTAACAATCTTTTTAAAACTTATATTTTGTAGATAAAAATAGAGCAGTGCAGCAGCATATATAGCAACTCCTGTACGAACATAAGTTCCTATTAAAATATAGAATCCCAAAAGTATTAAAAAGATATAAAATAGATTCTCTCTAAGAGTATTGGTTCCATTAATTAGTGTTGTAATAATTATCATAGCAAACGCCAATGCAATAGATGCAGAGTGAGGATTAATAAAGGGACCTACCAAACCAAAACTCCCCTCTAAGCCATAAGCACTCAAATCATACCCCTCTCCAAGTGGCTCTAATAGACCTAACATATATGGGATAAAAGATAAAATCACCACAATAGAGAAGTGTTTAGCGATAAAGAGCAATCTCTCTTTATTAAATTTAATAAAAAAAAGATAGAGAAGTGGAAACATTAATACCTTTATTGAAAAGGTAATGGTATTCATCAAATACTCCATAGAGCTATAAGAGATTAATGTTTTAATTGCAAATAGAATATATAAAAAAGCAAATATCTCAATATTTCTATTAACTAAGGTTCTATATAAAATTGGTAGAAAGAGAAAGCCCATTAATAGAATTTTCCAAATAATTCCAAAGGTTAACCCTCCTACAATCTCTATAGGTTCTAAGTATAGAATTGAAAAGGTAATAATATAAAAGAGAACTATATTTAATCTCATATTATCCTCTTTCTCTTTAAAGCGATTAAACTTCCAATCGTCCAAAAAAACATAGAGAGTATCATTGCAGTTGCAGCACCATTGATTCCATAAATAGGAATAAGTAGAGCATTAAAAACAATATTAATCAACAATGAGATAATAAGAATCTTCATAAAAAGGTGTTGATTATCAGTCATATTCATAATAAAACCTACTGGTCCACAGAGTGCTTCTGATAAAAATGCTATATTAGTAAGAAGAAGTGTTGTTGTTGCAATCCTAAAATCTGCTCCAAAGAGTGCCAAAAAAGAGTCTGCATATAGATACAAAATTAGAAAAATAGGTAAAGTTACGATAAGAATAATTATAAAAGAATTTTTAAATATATTTTTTATCTTGTCAAATTCATTATTTGAATAGGCTAAAGAGACTTTAGGTGAGATAAATCCACCAATTGCCATAGGAATAAAGGTAATTAACATCGATAGATTGATACAAGCATTATAGATACCAACATGATACTCATCTAAATAGTAGCTAATCATAAAACTATCTACATAACCCATTATAAACATTATAGAAGAGGCTAAAAACATCGGATAGGAGTATTTCAAAATCTTTTTGTTATATCGACCCTTTATTAAAAGGTTAATTTTTTGCTTCTTTAAAAATATATAAGCTGTTACAACAATAGAGATAGTAATAAGAACTATGGAAAAGTATAATATATAGATAGGGTCATAGTTAAAAGAGCCAAAAATAGAGAGTGAAACAAGCAATACAATAGTGAAGTTTTGAGAAAAGTTTCTAAAAAAAGCATAGCGTCGAATATCTTCAAAACCTCTAAATAGTTCTGGTAATACATTAAAAAATGTATAAGGTAGAGTAATAAAAGCTAAACCGATAATATAGGCTTTAGCATCTATTGATTTAAAGAGATACTCATCTATATAGTTAGAAAAAGCGTAGATAAGAAGAGATACAAACAGACTACTAAACAGTAGAATTATAAATACTCTTTTTAAAAAGAGTGCTATCTCCTCCTTATCATCTTTAAGAGATGATACTACTCTAAGAAGATAGGTATCTAACCCTACACGTGTAAGAACAGAAAATGTAAGCATCAATGCAAATATAAGATTAAACACACCAAAAGTCTCTGCACCATAATATCGTGAAATTAAAATATATAGAGCAAATAGTGAAAATGCACCTATAATTTTAAAAAGGAATATAACCAACGAACCTTTTAGTATCTCTCGCATTAAACATACTCTCCAATTAACATAAAAAAACAGTATAACATATCTATTGTTAATATAAACTTTTTTTAACAATTAATAATATTATAGATAATTGTTAATCTTAATAACAAAGAAATATAAAGATTATTATCATAAATTGTTAAATAATATGATATAATATTTTAATTTTATAATTAATAAGGAATGTTTTAAGATGCAACAACAAAATGGAGAGTTAAATCTCGAAAATTTTTTCAATATAATAAAGCGATATAAGTGGTTAATTTTATCATTTATGCTCATATCTACACTCTTAATGGCTCTTAGTTTATATTTCAAACCATCTATCTACACTACAAGTAGTATTTTAGAGATAGAATCAAAATCTAAAAATAGTTCACCTAATGATTTTTTACTAAATGCACTATCTTTTAGTGGAGGTGAAAAAATTGAAAAAGAGATAGAGATTTTAAAAACATTTTTAATCCATAAAGAGGCTCTAAAAAAAGTAAATTTTGAAACTAAATTTTATAAACATATAAACTATAAAGATGTTGAACTATATCAAGATACTCCTATAAAAGTTGATAATATCACCATATACAACCCTAAAATTATCAATAAAAAAATTATTATTACTCCTAAAAATAGTGGTTTTACCTTGAGTTATGATAGCTCTATATTTAATCTATTTCCTAAAACAAATTTCACCTCACTATCTCAAACCCATATCTACCACTATGGAGAGAAGATAAAAACAGCAGATTTCACATTTACTATAGAGAAAAAAAGAGAATTTAATGCCCCTTTAAAATTCACTCTATTAGGAAACAAAAGAAAAGTTTACGATACTATCATCTCAAAACAGCTCTCTATATCTCAAATAAATCAAAATGCACCACTTATTAAACTCTCATTTGAAGATACTATTCCTAAACGTTCTGAGGCGTATCTAAATGCTATTATGCAATCATTTATTGAACAGAGTATCAATATGAAAAATGAACAGAACAATAAAGTCCTAACCTTTATTAATAAAGAGCTTACCTATATACGCTCAAAACTAGAAAGCTCAGAAGATAGATTAAAAAAATTTAAAATTAAAAATAAAATTACAGAACCCTCTCTTCAATCAAAGTCCTATATTGACAAACTAAGTCGTATAGAGATTCAAATCTCTGAAAACCTATTAAAAGAGAAACTATTAAACAATCTTATTGTTTATGTTAAACACAATAACAATTTAGACTCCATTGCACCCTCACTCATTGAACTTAATGATAGACCAACATTAAAGCTTATCACCTCACTTCAAACACTACAACTTCAAGAGGGAGAGCTATCTACGGAGTTTACCAATCAATATCCTAAGCTAATCAATATTAGAAAACAGATTAGCAACATAAAAAGAAAAATTCTCTTTAATCTACAAAATCTAAAAACCTCTTTCATACAAAAAAATAGTTTTCTAAAAGAGCAAAAAATCTCATATGAGCAACAGATAGCAACCCTACCAACCAAAGAGAAAAAAATAGTAAATATAAACAGAGACTACAAGGTTAGCTCTACCATGTATGATTATCTATTAAAGAAAAAAACTGAAAGTGAACTTCTTATTGTCTCAACACTCTCTGACTATAAAATAATAGATAATGCACATACCCAAGATAGACCTATTAAGCCTAAACGAGCTTTAATGATTGTTGTTGCTCCAATAATAGGTCTTATACTATCTATCATTCTTGCAACAACTCTACATGCATTTAACAATAAACTAAATAATTTAAATGAGATAAAAGAGTTAACTGACATTTCACTTTACGGAGTTATTCCAAAACTTAATCAAAAAGATATAAATTTAGAGGTTTACAAAAACTCCTCATCTCCATTTTCAGAAAGTTTTCGTACACTACGTACAAACTTACCTAAAAAAGATAACTCTAATTTAGCAAAAATTATTGTAGTTACTTCAACTATTGCAGGTGAAGGAAAAACAACAACAACTGCCAACCTTGCTTCAATTCTTCAAATGGCAGGACATAAAACAGTTGTTCTTAGTCTTGATTTAAGAAAACCAAGCCTACATAACTATTTCAATTTACAAAATAACAAAGGTATGAGTTCCTACTTAAAAGGAGAAGATAGCCTACAAGAGATTGTATTTGCAACAGAATATACAAATTTACACCTAATTGCATCTGGACCAATTCCAAATAATCCCTCTGAGTTAATTCTATCATCACGATTAACAGAACTACTAGATATACTAAAGAGTCGTTACGACTACATTGTTATTGACTCTGCACCAATAGGTTTAGTCAGTGATAGCATACCTCTTATGAAAATTGCCGATTTCAACCTAATTATTACTAGAGAGAACTTTACTGAAAAGAGTTTTTTTGAAGCACTTCACTCCCTACTTAAAAAAAATAGTATAGAGAATGTTGGTCTTGTTTTAAATGCAAGTAGCTCCACTAAAAAAGCATATGGATACGGATATGGATATGGAGAGTCTTAATCTCCATTCAATTTTAGTATCTTTTATCTATTGTAAGCTATAAACCACTGAATAAACTCTTTAACTCCTCTATCTAATGGAGTATATGGTTTATAGTTAAATGTTTTAATAAGCTCAGAAGTATCTGCATAGGTTGACTCTACATCTCCATCTTGCATCTCCATAAAATTTTTCTCTGCAACTCTACCTAAAGAGTTCTCAATTTCAGAGATAAAATCCATAAGCTTCACAGGTGCATTATTTCCAATATTATATATTTTATAAGGTGCCAAAGAGCTATTTGGCATTGGATTATACGCACTCCAACTACTATCTGATTTAGCAGGATTATCAATTATTTTAATTACTCCCTCTACAATATCATCAATATAGGTAAAATCTCGGCTCATATTACCATGGTTAAAGACTTTTATAGCTCTATTATTTGTGATGGCATCTGCAAAAAGCATTGGAGCCATATCTGGTCTTCCCCATGGTCCATAGACAGTAAAAAAGCGTAAACCTGTTGTTGAGATATTATATAGATGACTATAGGTATGAGCCATCAACTCATTTGATTTTTTTGTTGCAGCGTAGAGACTAACGGGGTGATTTGTTCCGTCAGTTGTCTTAAATGGTTGAGATTTATTTAGTCCATAGACACTAGAACTACTTGCATAAGATAGGTTTTTAACACCATAATTTCGACACGCTTCTAAGATATTCATAAAACCAACAATATTAGAGTCAATATATGCTCTTGGATTTTCAATAGAGTAACGCACCCCTGCTTGTGCTGCAAGATGACAAACAGCATCAAATTGTTCTAATTCAAAAAGTTGATCTATTATGGAACTATTTACTAAATCGGTTTTAATAAATTTATGTTTAAACGTTGATGAGTTAATAACCTCATCATCAATTATATCTTCTCTATCTATACCTAACTGCTTAAGTCTTGCATATTTTAACTCTACATCATAGTAGTCATTTATATTGTCTAATCCAATAACTTCATCACCTCTCTCAAGAAGCTTTTTTGCCAAATGGTACCCAATAAATCCTGCTGTTCCTGTTACAAGTATTTTCAAATATACTCCTATTTTATGATATTAACCTAATTATTAACTAAATATGACTCTTTAAATCTATAAGATTTTAACCCCAACTCTTTTGATAGTTGAATAATTTTTTGAAGCCTACTAGCTGATATAGCATAGGGATTATTAGGGTCATCTAAAATTTGATGTGCATAGAGTGTAATAATTTCTCCCTCTCTACTCGCTTTAATAAATGCCTCTTTTATCTCCTCTAAACTATTATTATAAGAGTTATCTATTCCATCTCCTGCAAGAATTTTATATCCCCTACCTCTCTTATGAAATATCTCATTTAATTGATAGAGTCTTCTCTCATTATCCGATGCTGTTGTTCTTAAATAAGGAAAGTAAGCTCTTACTGCTTCATCATAATTACTCTCATGCTCTCCATAAGGGTACGCTAAACTAGTAGGGTTGAACCCCATTGCTTTCATATTATCTAATGCAGGGGCAATCTGCTCATTTATATACTCATCAATACGATTTACATCATTGTGAAAGTCAGTCTCTACTCCTTTATGACTATAGGTATGACACCCTATTTCGTGTCCATCTTGAGCTAAGGTTGTCAACTTATCAATCTCGTTTTGTGTTAAAGTATGAAACTTGTCAACAAAAAAAGTTGCACTCATTTGGTAAGCTAAAAAGATATCTCTTACACTATACCATCCATCTACATCATGGTCATCAAATGTCAAGGTCAATCCAGCTTCGTGACCTGTAGGATGAAGTATAGAAAATAGTTCAATATCATCAACCAAGAGATTACCTATTACTAAAAAACCCTCTATTGAAATAAGATTATTATTGGGTTCTACTCTCTTAATATCATTAGCTACATCTCTAATATAGGTGTGCCAGTTATCATCTGTAGAGTTTACTCCTAATCCATAGTGTATATCTTCTCCATTAATACCATATAGTGAAAATGGACTATTATCATATTTAATATATCTATTTCCATTAGAGGTTTTAACATTTAAATAGAGAATAGAACCATCACTATTTTTCATACTCCACTTAAAATAATTATGAGTTGTATCCCTCCACCCATAATCATCATAAAGGTCTCCTCCAACAATATATTGAGTATCAGAACTTGTTCCATGAAGAGATATAACCCTACTTTGAAGTTGATTGTCATATATATTTGAAATATTACCATCTCCAGAGGTGTTATAGATACGCCATCGTATTGTTGAATTATCTTCTGCATCCTCATATACTTTAAAAGGGGTTTTAAAAAGTTCAATATTATCCAAATAGCAATTTGCTCGAATCAAAAAAGCCTCTACCGATACTAGTTTATTATTAGGTTCTAAGACTTTTAAATCTTTTTCTAAATCTCTACTATATGTGTGCCATACCCCATTTGTTGAAAAATTTCCTAAACCATAGAAGAGTGTATCACCATCAATACCTTTAGTTGTCTCTGGACTATCATCATATCTTAAATATCTATCTCCTAATGCTGTCTTAACATATACATCAACAATAAATCCTTCTGTTGTTTTCATATCCCATCGAAGATTAAAATTATGACTGTTGTTCCAAGCACCCCCTAGTTGATACTGATTTTCATAGCTATCTGTCCCATGAAGAGAAATCACTTTTGAATTTAAATCACTATCTAGCACATTACTAACGGTTGCTCCAGCAGGTTGAGCATCTACAATACTCCATCTACTTATCTTCCCATCTTCTGCATCTTCATATATAATAAAAGGTTTATCCAAAGGGGTATCAGTTAACTCTATATTATCAATACTACAACTACCTCTAATCTGTAAACCATCTACAGCAACAATACTATTATTTGGTTCAAACTCTTTTAAATCAGCCTCCAAATCTCTACCATATTCATGCCACTGTCCATTAGATGCCTCATATCCTACTCCTTGACCGATATACTCACCATCGCTTCCTGAATCTACAGCATCATCACTATATCGAATATAGCGTAATCCATTAGTCGTTTCCAAAATAACATCAATTAAAAACCCTTCACTGCTCTTTAAACTCCATTTAAAATAGTGTTTATTGTGTTCATTCCATGCAGTATCACTATTAGGTAAACCTCCTATGGTATATTGATTCTCATAGTTTGTTCCTTGAAAAACAATCACTCTACTCTGAGTAGTCGCATCATAATTATTGGTTATAGTTGCATTAGCAGGAGTAGCATCACTTATATTCCACCTAGTAGTTACTCCATCTTCTGCATCTTCATATAGTGTTGCATAAACAGTTGAAATGCTCAAACAGAGCCATAAGCCAATTATAAATAGTTTCATTATTAATACCCTTTTTAAATCTAATTTTTATGACAACTTTTACCCTCTCCACAAGGAAAGTTGTCCCATATCTCTATATTATCTATCCACTGCTCTATTGGAGTTGATGCATAATTGGTAAAGAGCATAATCTCATGAATAGGCTCTTTTAACTTTGTTGCTCCCCTATAATCAATAATCACTTTTCCATCTACAGCCAACCAAACACGACCATCATCTTTTTTACTACGACTCCAAAATATCTCAATATCCATCCACTCTCCAGCCTTAACAGATTCATGGCTCTCTCTTGACCAATACTCTTTATAGGGTCTATCATCAAGTACTACATTGTCACCATGAGCATACCAATAGAGACTCTTCTCTCTATTGCAATAGATATAAAATGCTAAACGATAATCACTAGCTGTCTTATATTCAGAAAAAGCTAACCAACCATCTCGACCTAATATATTTGCTAAATTTGCAGGAAATTTTAAAGAGTAACGAATATAGAGTTGCTTCTGCTCTCTATCTTTAGTATAGATAACATAAGGGTCTTGAGAATACTCATGCTCTTTTTTCTTAATAGTTTGATGAAGAACACGACTTTTAGTTCTATTAATACCCTCAACCTCTTCTAACGAATTCTCTATATAGGCACTAATATTGGCATCATTTGTAATCATCTGAAAAGTTCCACTTCCATCTTGAAGCTTAATTGGCCAAGAGAAATTGGAATTATCTTTCCCTTTAATCTCTTGCCACCATATTGGTGTTGAGTTTCGTTTAGGAGTTTCTAAATATACCCCTTTTTCAAAAGAGGATTTAAAAAGTAGAGTAGCACCAAAGAGTTGCTCTATCATCAAATAGAGTAGAAGTATATTTTTTTTAATATGATAGTACATTATCTATCAAAAATCACATACCACGTTTACCAAGAATGACCTCAATAGTTTTCCACATCACCTTAATCTCTTTAAAAAGTGACCAATTTTTAATATATTCCATATCATACTCTAACTTTTTAATTGCATCCTCTACATTTCTACCATAAGGGTAACATACCTGTGCCAATCCTGTAATACCTGGAGCTACTAAATGACGCTTATGATAGTTTGGAATTACTTTTTCATATTTTTCAACTAAAATATCCCACTCTGCTCTAGGACCAATTAAGTGCATCTCCCCTTTAAGCACATTAATAAGCTGTGGCAACTCATCAATACGCATCTTTCGCATAGTATTTCCAAAAGGGAAAATACGAGAATCATTCTCTTGAGTATAGGGATTAAATTTACTATTAACATGCATACTTCTAAATTTATAGCAAGTGAATGTTTTACCATTTAATCCTACTCTTGATTGGGTAAATAAGATAGGACCTTTAGACTCTTTTTTAACCCTATAAAAAACATAAAACATTACAGGAAGAGTTACCAAAAAGAGTACACTACCAACTACAAAATCAACTATACGTTTTTGTATATATTGAAATTTAGTATAAGAGCTATATTGATTAAAATTATTCTCTTCTAAATCTCTGCTATTATCACTCTTTTTATTGTTAAAATCTATATTATTTTTTAAATTAAATAGTAAATTAACAGTTTTAAAATGAACTTTTGACTTATCTAATTGAATCTCTTTATCTTTTTGTTTCACAGGAAACGTCATATCAAATCCTACTAAAAGTTTATTATCTCTATATTTCTATATTTTAACTAAAATTGAATTAAAATATTATAAATTATAGGTAAATAGATATAAATATTAAATAATATTTTTTTTTATTAAAATTACT
>JALSQJ010000016.1 GCA_026985495.1 Campylobacteraceae bacterium | reverse complement strand
TCTTCCCCTCACTAATAGGGTAAAGACCAATAAGAATTTGAGCCAATGTACTCTTTCCACTCCCTGTCTCTCCTACAATAGCAACTTTCTCTCCTGCTTTAATCTCTAAACTTAAATGGTCTAAAACTTTTCTCTTTTTATCATACGAAAAAGAGACATCTTCAAGTCGAATAGAAGCAGTAATATTTCCCTTAAATGGATCAACTTTTTCCTCATATTGAGGCTCCTCTTTAAGCTCCAAAATTTCATTGAGCCGACCTATTGATGCTTTAGCATTAAAGTAGAGATGGACAAAATTCATAAGTTTATCAACAGGTCGCATAATAATCCATGCATACCCAAAAATTGCCAACATTTTACCAATAGTCAGTGAACCTATTAGTACCATAAAAATACCAACAGATCTAAAGATATCATGAGAATAGATAATAAACATACGAGAAATCTCTAATGCCATTTCACTTCTAAAAGAGAAACTATACCCCTTGTCTCGTATCTCTTGAGCTTTTTTATCCACATCATCTAAAAAATAGCCCTCACGATTTTGTACACGTATCTGATTGTACAGCTCTAAACTCTCAGTTAGAGAGTTTTGAAATATCTCAATGGCTCTATTCTCTCTTCTCTTTATCTTTGCTACAGCTCTAAAGATATGTAAATAGAATGCTAAAGCCATGGGGTTTAGTATTAAAATAACCAGTGCTAACTGCCAATTAAGCGTTAAAATAACTACTGAAATACCTACAAGTGTCAATGCCTCTACCACTATCTCCCCCACAGAAGAGGTAACAAACTTCTCAACCGTCTCTACATCAGTAATAAGTTTTGCCGAAACAGCTCCAGAGCCTAAAATGTCATACTCATTCATGGAGACTACTTTTAAGTGATTAAGAAGTCTCTTACGAATAGTATATATAACCTCTTTAGCAATCTTAGTATAGAGCCGTATATGTATAAGATTTAAAAGCATACTTATAACTTTAGTCAATAGTGTTATTAAAAGCACTATCAAGATGTAATACTTAGCTGAATCGACTTGAATAAATTGGTCAATAATCTGCGTTATATTCCCACTTTTTCCTAAAATAAGCTCATCTATCAACATAGGAAGTAAAAGTGGCACAGGCAAAATAAGTATGGTAGAGACTACAGCTATCAAATTCGCAATAATTAATATCTTTTTATGTTTAGATATCTCTTTAAAAATAGATTTTATAGTTATCATAAGAGAGAATATAGCATAAAATAGATATTTTTTAGCTCTATATATGCACAAACTGTTAACAAAAACTTGTTATAATCTCCCTCATTACAAACTTTGAGAGGGATTTAATATGATTAAAATCATTACAGCAACACTACTTACCTTGTTATTAACAGCTTGTGGTTCTGAAGAGAATGGACAAGATAAAAAATTTGATACAACAAAACATCAAGATAGCACAATACCTAGCAACTTAGAAGAGCTTAAAAAGAAGGTTACTTCAACAGATACACAACCTACAGATACAAAAGTAGATACCAAACAAAAAACTTCTGAAAGTTTTAGTAAAAATATTTTTGAACTAAATACAATTGATGGTAAAAAAATTCATATTGATGAAGTTGAAAATGGGATATTAATGCAAGAGTACAAAGGTAAAGTTGTCTTTTTACTCTTTTTTGGATACCGTTGCCCCCCTTGTTTAGGAGAGATTCCAGAGCTTATTCAACTGAAAAAAAATAAAAATCTTGAAATTGTTGCCATTGAGGTACAACGACTACCAATAGATCAAATGGAAGCTTTCAAAAAAGAAAAAGGTATTAACTATACTCTACTTTCAGGAGAAGATGAGGAGAACTCTAAATTTATCTCCTACATTGGTCAACGAGCTAGATGGGGTGGTTCTATCCCATTTTTAGTAGTACTTAGCCCTAAAGGGGAAGTAAAAATGGTTCATGTTGGTGGAATATCTTTAACCGATTTTCAATCTATTTATGAAAATGTACTACAAGAAAAATAGAAGAGGAGCTTATCCTCTTCTTTAGGATTGAGTCTCTACAACTCTTCTAGCTATCATTGCAGTGATAGACAATACTATAATATAAACATACATCAACACAATCAATAAAAAATTTGCTATTATATTTAAAATAGGTACTTGAAAAAGTATTTCTAAAAATAGTGCCACACCACTAATAAGCAAAATAATTAATGAGATATACTTAAAGTAAGTACCATTAAATGCCCTTTTCCATAACGATATAGAGAAGATTGAAAAGACAGCAAAAAAGGCTTCACTAAAACTATTGGATAGAGCAACATTAGATTGAACCAAAGGGTGAATATAACTTACTAATAACAAACTTGCAAATAAAGGTATAGCAATAACTTGAACCATTGACAACAGTTGAGATTCATCAAAATGTTCTAAATCAAATCCATTACTTTTTAATAAAAATATTAACATAAAAATAAAACCAATAAGCAATATTACATTCCCTAAATATGCACCCATGGAGATATAGAAGTTTTTTGCAACTACATTTTCAAATTTACTCTCTTTTGTTTGAGCAATAAAGGTTTGAATACTCTTTGTCTCATAGATAAATCGAGAGAGGTAAATTTGTACACATAACGATAAAATCCCTGAAAGAACCATTGCTAAAAGACCAATAAATTGACTTAAAATATTTAACAACAGTAACATACTCATAGCAGTTAGTGTAAACTGTTTATTTAAAATTAAAAATTCCCAACTTAAACGAAACGTATTTCTAATAGGCTCTTGTGCTAATGCTTCATCGATTAATCTTTGATTATCCTCTTTCATTTATAGAGTCCTTATTTTTTAGGATATTGTAACATAAAGACTATTTACAACTCATCAAACCTTGCTTAAAACATTCACTATAACGATTGGCTAATTCCACTCGCTCTTTTGTACTTGGGTGAGAAGCAAAATAATCTAAAATTTTATTCTCTTTCTTAGTCTCATTATCATCATTTTGTTCATTCATATACTCTGTCATATTGTTCATAATATTTGAAAAAGATTTAGGGTCAATCCCACCCTTGAGCATTTTTTTAAATGCATATAAATCAGCTTCAGACTCATGACCACGCGAATATGAAGAGCTTACTAAGGCAGAACCTAACCCTACTCCCATATCTCCAATACTAGAGCTATCTCCTGTCATCATCATAACAGCTACAGTGATAAATGTCCCCTCAATAAGCATCTCTAACCCATGCCTATGAACCACATGCCCCATCTCATGAAGCATTACAGCATCTATCTCATCTTGATTAGTTGCCAATTGTATAAACTTATCAGTAACAATAATCTCCCCTGATGGTAAAGCTAATGCATTAGGTATTTCCGTATCTCCCATTTTCCACGAACGGAAATATACTTTATAATCTATTTTATTATCATCTTCATAGCTAAGGGGTGCTATTTTTGTTTGAAAGTGGTTACGTATTTTCTCTTGCTTATCTTTACTTAAATTACTTTCATCAAATACTGCTTTATCTAAAAACTTCATACTCCCTTTAGCAATTAGTTGATTGGTCTCATAAGGTAAAGCATGAGCAATTTTTTCACTTGTCCAAGGAATACCCCATTTAAAAAAGGAGATTCCTGTCAAAATAGCAACAACAAATGCTACGGCTATCCATTGCATATGAGTTTCAAGATAGTGAACAAAAGCATTACTCTTTTGTCTATGTCTAAATAGAGTATCTATAGCATCATTATCTAAAGTAGTAAACAAAGAACCATCTTCTAGGGTAATCTTACGCTCTACATTACCTAAACGTTCACTTATTTTTAAACTAGCAACATCTCCCCGATAAGCTGTTTTATCTTCTACAACAACCGTATATCGTCCTAAATCATTAATATCAAAAGTAGCATAAAAACGTTCTGCACTCCCTTTGGAGTGCCAATACCCTTCTACCATTACTAAAAACCTACATCTATATCAACATCAAATACTTCTCCAATCTGTTCACCAATTGCTCCACCACGCTCTTGTTCTTGAGTAATATAATCATCAAATCCAACCGAGGTATCAACCAATGTATTTTCAAGCATCAACCTTGCCATACGTACTTTTGCCCAAGGCATTGCAAATCCAATAGTCACAATAATCATTAAAAAGTTTGTAAACATCACCCATGCCAATGCTCTTGCACCTAAAGTTGATTTAAAAGAGACTCTATTATCCAATAATGTATTTTCATAAATATATGCTCTTGTTCTACTTACAATATAAGCTCCAACAAGTAAAAAAGATACCATAAACCCCAAATATCCTATAACAAAAAGTATCTCTACTCCACCAGCTCCCATTCCTAATGTACCTAAACCCATAACAACTAAAGGAATAAGTACTAACCCAATTGCTTTAGCATAGATGGTCAAAAACTTTTTAGTCTCTAATTTTATAGAGAATTCCCCTTGACCATAAAAACTATTACCAATAATATACTCTTTAGATTTTTTTTGGATAATTGCTATTATGAAAACATACACTAGCATAGATAAAAACCCAAGAATAATACTACCTATAATTAATATAGTTGGATTTTCCATAGTTTCTATATGCAACTGAGGAATAGCTATTGAAGCGACTATACCAAGTATAATTATGAAAATTATCACAAGAAGAGGATACCCTAAAAAGATTTTATAAGAAGTTTTTAATTTTCCTCTAAATGAAAAATGAACATTTGAAAAACTGGTCACTTTCATATTGAACATTACACTTCTCCATATAAGCCATGGTAAAATCAGCATAAAAAGTGCCATAAAAACAACTGCAAACTGTGGAGCAACTTGTGTTACAATGTTGTAAATAACAAATAAAACCAAACCAATTAAAAAGCCTAATAGAAGCTGTTTTCCTGTTGCATGATATTCAAAATTTCTATCTGCTAAATTCGTGTTAGCATAAAAGTAGCGACGGTTACGCACTTTTGCCCAAGGGTAATATATCCCTAAAGTAATAATAGTCAACAGAACATTGACAATCCAAATTTTAAAATATTCACTTCCTGTTCCTGTAAAGCGTAGAGCTTCCATCTTTTTTCCTTAATTTTTATTTTATGAGTTAAAATAATAGCTTAAAAAAATAAAAAATATACTCCTAAACAATTAAAGAGAAGAGTGTTACGCCAACGGTATCTGCCACAAAATCAAAAAAGTCACATGTGCGACTGGGTAGCCAATATTGGGTTATCTCCTCTAATCCTGCAAAAGTTAAGACAATCATCGCCCCTATTTGTAAGTTAAAGCCAAAGATTTTTTTACTTTTAAAATTGAGTCCATAGTTTAAAAGTAGTGCCATAACCCCATAGAGCAAACCGTGCATCAGTTTGTCTCCATAAGGTATGTGACCAATAAGCCTAAACGCAAAGTTATAATTTGCTGTATCGGCTAG
>JALSQJ010000015.1 GCA_026985495.1 Campylobacteraceae bacterium | reverse complement strand
GTAGCTACCCCAATATTGTGCCAACCACTTCTATTTGGTATTGATGTAGTTGTCCATAGTGCTAGTAAATATACCACAGGTCAAGGAACAGCAATAGGAGGTCTTATTGTAGAGAGAGAGAATCTATCTCAAAAGATAAAAGATAATCCAAGATACCCTCACTTTAACGAACCAGAAGTAAGTTATCACGGTTTAGTCTTTGCTGATTCGGTGGTAAGTCCTGTTCTCTTTACCTTTAGAGCTAGAATGATACTTCTTCGAGATACAGGTGCTGTACTTAGCCCATTTAATGCTTGGTTATTTATACAAG
Organism: Campylobacteraceae bacterium; assembly: GCA_026985495.1. Classification (GTDB taxonomy): domain Bacteria; phylum Campylobacterota; class Campylobacteria; order Campylobacterales; family Sulfurovaceae; genus UBA1140. The sequence goes on along the minus strand of JALSQJ010000015.1, from coordinate 19,806 downwards.
GATTAGAGACTCTCTCTCTTAGAATAGAGAAACACTCATCTAATGCTCTAAAGATTGCACAATGGTTAGAGTCTCAATCTATTGTAAAAAAGGTAAACTATCCTCTCTTAGAGAGTGATAAGAGCTATACAAATGCTTCAAAATATCTCTCTAAAGGTGCTAGTGGATTGGTAAGTTTTGAAGTGGATAGTTTTGAAACAGCAAAAAAGATACTAAATAGTGTAGAGATTTTCTCAATAGTTGCCAATATTGGAGATAGTAAATCTATCATAAACCACTCAGCATCAACAACACATCAACAACTCAGCAAAGAGGAGCTTAAGAAGGCTGGTGTAAGTGAGGGGTTAATCCGACTAAGTGTCGGAATTGAAGATGTTGAGGATCTAATTGAAGACCTCAAACAAGCATTAAATTAAATAATCTTAATTAAAAAGTGAAGCGAAAAAACCCTTCTCTTCACTCTCAATACTATTTTCTGTATGTTTAGGTATTAACTTTTTATAAGCAGAACGAGATGGATCCCAAATACCATCTATAAAGATAGTCGGTGTTCCTGTTACCATAAGACGTTTTTTCATTGCTTTGTCAAATGCCATAGTCTCTTTTATCTCTTTAGAATTTATCTCTTTTTGTGTTAAAGTTATACCTGTCTTCCTTTTTATCGCATCTAAAATAACTTGTGGGTTTTTCTCTCGTTCACTTACAAGCAGATGATAACACTCTTTTAAAGCTTTTAAATTACCACGTTTTTGAAAAATATGCATCGCTTTTGTTGTTACATCTGATGCAGGATGAATTCTGACTAGAGGCAGATGGTAATAGTATAGAGCAAATGTTTTAGGGTGTCTCTCTACACTCTCTATTAGCTTAGGAACAATCTTTTGACAAAATGGACAAAAGGGGTCAGAAACAACTAAAATTTTATGCCGAGCATCTTTATTCCCTACCAATAGATGACTATCATTATATGCACTTAAAGGAACATGTGGTTTTAAAACTTTTGAATAATCATTACCTTTTTTATCTTTTAACGAAAAGGCTATCTTTTTCCCTTTATTATAGACAACTTGATAGAGAGTTCTGTTTCGATATACATTTCCCATCTTTACTTTTAAATCTAAGACTAAAAAATAGACCCTCCAACCATTTGTGCCACCAATTTGATAACTTGAAAGTGTCTCTATTTTATCTACTTTAGAGTGCATCTTCTTCTCTATATGACGTTTAACATAAAACTCTACACTTTTTTGGCTCACAGCAAAAAGATGTACAGTAACCATAAGCATAATCACTAAAAACTTAATCTGCATAATATAACTCCTTTAGTTAATCCTTTATTCTATCATATCAGAATTAAATAAAACTAGAAATAATACTTTATGTGTACTATTAACTATAAAAATATTTAAAAATGGCTGATTTTCTCAATATTTAACAAAACCATAAAGTACAAATTGGGTAAAATGCGTTTAATGAAAATAGAAACCAAAGTTGCCCACTTTACAACGCCTCTATATTTGGAGAGTGGAAGAATCTTAGAACCATACAAAATTGCCTATGAAACCTACGGTGAGCTAAATGAAGATGCATCTAATGTTATCTTAATCTGTCATGCTCTAAGTGGGTCGGCACATGCTGCTGGAAAGTATGAGGGTGAGAGAAAATATGGTTGGTGGAATGAGCTAATTGGTGATGGAAAAGCTATTGATACTACAAAATATTTTGTAATCTCAACCAATGTTATAGGTTCATGTTTTGGGAGTACAGGTCCCATGAATGATGAGTATCCTAAAATGAGACCTTTTCGTTTACACTTTCCTGTTATTACCATTAAAGATATGATAAAAGCTCAAAAACAACTTCTTTCTCAACTTGGTATTCACCATCTTAAAGCAATTATAGGTGGCTCTATGGGTGGAATGCAAGCACTACAGTTTGCTGTTGACTACCCTAATTTTGCCGATAAAATTATCTCACTAGCCTCTACCTATGCAACTCAACCTTGGACAATTGCTTTCAATAAGGTCGCAATGGAGGCGATACGTCGAGACCCACGATTTGAAAATGGTAATTATGAAAAAGATGCCTTTAAAGAAAAAGGGTTAGATGGTCTTGCCATTGGACGTATTGCAGGACATATCTCTTACCTATCTCCTGACTCAATGAACAACAAATTTGGACGAAACTATGTCAACAATGATGGACTCTTTGAGCTTTTTGGACGCTATGAAGTAGAGCGATATATGGAGTACAATACTGACAACTTTGCACGTCTTTTTGACCCTCTTAGTTACCTTTACATAGTAAAAGCTATCAATACTTTTAATTTAAGTAGAGGATATGACTCTCTACATGATGCTATTTTAAGGATTAAAGCAGAGACTACACTTATCTCTTTTAAGAGTGACTACCTATTCTTTCCAAAAGAGATGGAGCATATTTATAAAATGATGCAGAGAAATGGACAAAACTCTAGCTATTATGAGATAGATAGTAACTATGGTCATGATGCTTTTTTAGTAGAGATAGAAAAATTTGATACAATAATAAAAGATAAATTATAAAAGATAAGGAGTATTATGAAAGTAGATACATTTGAAGATAAATTAGAGGAATCAAAAAAGATATTAAACCAATTAATGAACCCAGAAATTACTTTAGAAGAGAGCATAAAACTCTATAAAAGTGGATTGGAACAGATTAAATCTGCTCAAAAAATGATAGAAGAGGCTAAAGTAGAGATAGAGACCATAGAGAAAAACTCTTCAGGTTCTTAATATGCATAATGATAAAACATTAACTATTGCTGTACTACAACTTCCAACACTAGGAATGCAAACAACTAAATTAGAATTTTATCTTAAAAATGCATATACTAGAGGGGTAAAAATTGTTCTATTAGGAGAATATATCCTCAACCATTTTTTCAAAGAGCTTCAAACCTTACCTATTCAAATGGTAAAAAAACAGAGTGACAAACATATTGAACTTCTAAAAAAGTTTGCAATTAAATATAATATGATATTTGTAGCACCTATTATCCTCATCAAAGAGAACCAATATGTTAAAACCATTGTAAAAATCAGTGATAAGTCAATTGTCTATTACGAACAACAGATACTTATCCCCTACAAACATTGGAATGAGAAAAAGATGTTTGCCAATGAGATAAAACCATTAACCTCACCATTAACCTTTAAGGTTGATGGATTTAAAGTTATGGTTATGGGTGGATTTGAACTCCATTTTGACCCATTTTGGAGTTATGTTACTAAAAAGAAGATTGACCTTGTACTACTACCAACGGCCTCTACCTTTAGTTCCCATAATCGTTGGAGAGAGATTATTAAAACAAAAGCATTTTTACATGGATGCTACATTTTAAGAGCCAACCGTTTAGGTGAATTTAAAGAGGAGAAGGTTAAGTGGAAATTTTATGGTGACAGTATGTTGGTTGAACCTAGTGGAGAGATCTATATGATGCTTGAAGATAAAGAGTCAATGTTGATTGAAACTATCTCTAAAAACAATATTAAAGAGCATAAAAAAACATGGGCATTTGAAGAGGAACTCTCTTTAAGAGCAAATTTATAGTATTATTTTTATAAAATATAATCAATTTTATTAGGTTTTAATCTAACTTAATAGATAACATGTTACAATCTATTAAAAAAAAGGAAATAGGAAGAAGCAATGAACAATGACTTAATGAAAATTGTAGAAGAGACAAAAAAACTTAAAACACTTGTGCTAGAAGATGAGCCAGAGACAAATGAGTTAATGTGTACAACACTAAATAACTTTTTTGCTGAAGTTTACTCTGCAACAGATGCAACATCTGCAATGCAACTTTTTGAACAACACTCACCAGATATTATCTTTATAGATATTATTTTACCAGGGAAAAGTGGATTAGAGGTAGCAAAAGAGATTAGAGAGATTAATCCTAAACAGATTATTGTAATTGTATCAGCAAGTAATGATATGGGCAATATCTCAGAAGCTGTTAAAATTGGGGTAAATAACTTTATTAGAAAACCAATTGATACCGATAAGATGATTGATGTTCTTAAAGATATTGTTGCAGATATTAAGAAGCAGAAGAAAAATAGAACTAAAATCTTCTCAATTACTCTACCACTTGATTTATATGATCAAGTTGACCAAGATGCTAAAAGTGAAAGTATCTCTAAAAATGCTATGATTATTAGAGCATTAAAACACTTCTATAATCTTTAATAGTGTGCATTTTTTAATGCTCCATTAAACCTCTCTAGTATTGGTGCAATAAATTGCACCCTACTTAATACAAATTTTATTTGGATAGTCTTATTGTAACTGACTTTTCGTGAGCTGTTAGCCCCTCTGTATTAGCAATTAAAGCACACTCTTTACCTATCTCTCTTAAACCTTGTTGTGTCATAGATATAATAGATGATCTCTTTAAAAAGTGGTCAACACTTAATGGAGAGTAGAACTTAGCAGTTCCTCCTGTAGGTAATGTATGATTTGGTCCAGCTATATAGTCACCAATAGGTTCAGGAGTATATTCCCCTAAGAAGATTGCTCCTGCATGTTTAATCTGACCCAATAAATCCATTGGATTTTTAGTTAAGACCTCTAAATGTTCAGGTGCAATTTTATTCATTAAATCAATAGCTTCTTCCATACTTTCAACCACAATAATAGCACCACGCTCTGCAATAGACTTTCTAGCAATCTCTTCACGAGATAGTTTACCTAAAAACTCTTCTACTTTAGAGACAACTTTAGGTGCTAAAGTAGCATCAGTTGTAATCAAAATAGAAGATGCCATCTCATCATGTTCAGCTTGTGAGAGCAAATCTATTGCTAAATAATCCTCTCGTGCTGTCTCATCTGCTAAGATACCAATCTCACTAGGTCCTGCAATCATATCAATATTTACTTCACCATAAACTAACTTTTTAGCTGTAGCAACAAAAATATTCCCTGGTCCTGTGATAACATCTACTTTAGGAATAGTCTCTGTTCCATACGCCATAGCTCCAATAGCTGAAGCTCCTCCTACTTTAAAAACTTTTGTTACTTTACATAAGTGACATGCTGCTAAAAGAAGCTCATTTAACTCATCATCTGGTGCAGGAGTACAGACCACTATCTCCTCTACTCCTGCAACAATAGCAGGAATAACATTCATAAGTAATGATGATGGATAAGCTGCTTTTCCTCCAGGAATATAGAGTCCAGCAGAATCAACTGCCGTTACTTTTTGTCCCAACATATTTCCATTTTTTTCATAGTCAAACCACGATTTAGGCATAAGCTTTTGATGATAATTCTCAATTCTATCATACGCTAAGTGTAGGGCATCTCTAAGTGTAGTATCTATATTATTATACGCTTTTTCCATAGACTCAACCGTAACTAATAACTCATCATCACTACTAGGCTCCCATCTGTCAAACTTTGCAATATGTCCTTTTAGAGCTTGATTACCACTATTTTTAATCTCATCAAGAAGTCCCTTGACAATAGAGGTTACACCATCTATATCCATCGCACCACGTTTTAACAACTCATCAAATTCACTCTGAAAGTTTTCATCTTTTATATTTAATATTTTCACTATATATCCTTTGGTATCGTCTCAACATACTCTCATTACCAATCAAGCCACCTTGATGTATATAGAGTGTTGGTTTTTCAAAAATTTGTGGGTTTTCCAAAAGAGTTAACCACCCATGTGGGTCATAGAGTAGGTCAAACTCAATCCCAATATCTGCTTGTAATTCTAACCAAATATTATAAGAGTCTCTATAGAGTTTTCCAAAGTGTCTTTTTTTAGAGGGAGTAATAATTTTTGGATGAAACTTTTCATCTTTTTCTAACATCAAAAACTGCTCTTTTAAATAGTTTACATCTCCCACACAAGGAACAGTAAAAACCGTAGGTTTGGGTATCCCTCCTACTCCGACACTAAAAGCCTTAGACAAATAAAGAGCCGTTGTTCCTGTTCCAGAGGGAAGAAAAATATTAAGTTCCTCTATCCCCTGCTCCATTTTCCACTCTAAAATCTCTTGGGCTAAAAACTTTAAACCATACTCTGCCTCTTTTTGTCGTCCACCCTCTTCAATAAATAAACTATCTTCTTTTGATGTCGGGGTAGGGATACCCCGACCTACATGTAGATTCATTCCATTACTTAAGGCATATTTATAATTTCCATGAGGATTTTGTTCTAAATATGAAGCAATATGTTCCACATAATAGTCAAACTCCCAACCTTTTAATTTTGCCAATACAGAGAGTGAATACATCGCATTGGATTGAGCAGAACCATAAGAGACAACTTTAGTAATATGAGGGAAATTGTGGTCTAAAAAGTAGTGAAATTTTCGAGCTTTATTGCCCGAAAATTCAGAAGATATTAGGTCATCTCGTTTAAGATAAAAAGAGTGTCCTCTAAAAGTTTTTTCTTCAATAGGAGAAGGAAAATTCATCTTTAAATAAAATAGTTAGTTTCTATCTAAACAGTTTAAATCTGAAAAGGCTTGTTCTAAACGAGAAACCATAGACAATTCACCCTCTCTTAACCATTTACGAGGGTCATAAAACTTTTTATTTGGCTTATCTTCACCCTCTGGATTACCAATTTGACCCTGTAGATAAGCGTGATATTGCTCTATATATTTACGAACACCGTCCCAATATGCCCACTGTGTATCAGTATCAATATTCATCTTAACAACACCATATTCAATAGCTTCACGAATATCTGAAAGCTCTGAACCTGAGCCACCATGAAAAACAAAATCGACAGGTTTATTAGAGGTATTAAACTTCTCTTGAATATACTTTTGAGAGTTATCTAAAATAGATGGAGTGAGTACAACATTCCCTGGTTTATAAACCCCATGAACATTTCCAAATGATGCTGCAATAGTAAACATAGGTGATATCTTCAAAAGCTCTTCATAAGCATAAGCTACCTCTTCAGGTTGTGTATAGAGTAGTGAATTATCAATATCTGTATTGTCCACACCATCTTCCTCTCCACCTGTTACACCAAGCTCAATTTCAAGGGTAATACCAATTTTTGACATACGAGCTAAATACTCTTTACACGTTGCTATATTCTCTTCTAACGGCTCTTCAGAAAGGTCAATCATATGTGAAGAGAAGAGTGGTTTACCAAAAGCTTCAAAATGTTTTTCACTTGCATCTAAAAGCTCATCTATCCATGGTAGTAACTTACGTGCTGCATGGTCAGTGTGTAAAACAACTGGTATTCCATAAGCTTCGGCAACGGTATGAACATGCTGTGCCCCTGCAATAGTTCCCAAAACTGCCTTTTTATCACTTGGCATTCCTTTTCCTGCATAGAACTCTCCTCCACCATTTGAGAACTGAACAATAACAGGAGATTTAACTTTTGAAGCTGCCTCTAACACACCATTTATAGAAGAGGTTCCCACCACATTAACAGCAGGAATAGCAAACCCCTCCTCTTTTGCAATTGCAAAAAGCTCTTGAACTTGATTTCCACTCAATACACCACATGGTAAACTATCTAATACTTTTTTACTCATTCTAATTTAACCTCAAAAAATTTTTTAATATTTTACAATAAATATGACTTATTTTTAGTAATATTTGCTCTTTTTCTCATACTTTTATATAACTCTTCTAATTTTACTTTAAATCTCTTTAAACGTAAAGTTTTAATAATAGTTGGTTTGATATCTTCATAGGGAATAAGTCCCTTATTTTTTTTATCTTCTAAATAGATAATATGATACCCAAATTGTGTTTGAACAGGTTTTGTTGTAATTGTTCCAACTCTTATAGAAAATGCTGCTTCTGAAAATTCAGGAACCATCTGTTCATACATAAACCAATCTAACTCTCCCCCATTACTTGCACTAGGACCTGTAGATTCACTCTTTGCCAGTTCTATAAAGTCATTTTTCAAATTTTTACTATTTTTTAACTTAGATATAATTGCTACTGCTTCCTCTTTAGTTGTTACTAAAATATGTCTAACTTTCACCGATGCAGGTCTAATAAACTTTTCAGAGTTTTCAAGATAATATCTCTTAACCTCCTCTTTAGTAATATTTATCTCTTCTACTTTTTGCTTCATCCAAAAATCAAGCATTAACTTATCTTTTGCTTTTTCAAGTTCTTGTTGATACCCTGTACTCTTTTCAATATGAATTTTCTTTGCATCTTCTAAAACAAGTCTTCGCTCAATCATCTGTTTAACAACTATTTTTTTCTGAACTTTATCTAAATCTTTATAGGTTGCCCCTGGTATGCTCTTTGCAATAAATATATTTGCCTCTTCTTCTGTAATATCATAACCATTTACAGTTGCTAAAACTTCTGATGCAAGTAGTGGTAATGTTATTACAAATGAGAAAACGAGCAAAAGTCTAAAAAATATTTTCATTCAATACCTTATATATATATTAATAAAATATTATAACAAATAATGGTAAATGATTCGTAAATAAGAAAATCTATTTTTCAACCAATTTTAAGTCACAATAAATACCATTAGATTATCAAAATAAGATTTAAAAGAGTATATAATATGGCTACTAAGATAGTAAAACAAGCAACTAAAATAGAGATTGAGCAGATTAAGGCTCTTTTTTTAGAACACTATCCTGACTCATTAACAGAATTAAACTATAATAATATCTACGAACTACTTATTGCCGTTATGCTCTCTGCACAATGTACCGATAAACGGGTCAATATTATAACTCCTGCTCTTTTTGAAGCCTATCCAACTCCATTAGAACTTGCCAATGCAGATTTAGATGAACTCAAATCTTACATTAAAAGCTGTTCTTTTTTTAATAATAAAGCTAAAAACCTTATAAAAATGGCTCAATCTGTCATAACAAACTACAATGGAGAAATTCCACAAGAGCGAGATGAGTTGGTAAAATTAGCAGGTGTAGGGCAAAAAACAGCCAATGTGGTCATGATAGAATATACAGGTGCAAACCTTATGGCTGTAGATACCCATGTTTTTAGAGTTGCCCACCGTCTAGGATTAAGTAATGATAAAACAGCTACTAAAACAGAAGAGACCCTAACTAAAAAGTTTAAAACCGACCTTCATCTTCTACACCAAGCTATGGTACTCTTTGGAAGATATAGATGCAAAGCAATAAAACCAGAGTGCGAAGGGTGTTTTATGAAACAACACTGTAGAACTTCTGACACTTTTAAGATTTAGTTATTTTGCTACAATGAGACATTTTTTATAAAGTTATAAAGTTATAAATTCTATTCACTTGCATTTTTTCTCTTTTTTAAGATACTATAACATAAGCTTAACTTTAAAAGATTTATTAAATTTTTTAAAGTATATGTTATAAAAATGAAAGGATTTTTTATGCCTTATTGCAAATATGTAGTATCTATTTTACTCTCTACTACACTTACAATCTCTGCCATAGATTTAAATGATACACAAACCATTATTGAAGAGGCTTCTCAAGCTACCAAAGAGCTTCAAGCTGATTTTGAAACCATCATCAATGAACCTGAAGTCATAGAGGAGGAGAGAAAAGAGGTTGAAAAAGAGACATTAGTTACACCTAAAGAGGTCATCACTGTTCAAGAGATTGAAAAAGATAAGATGGCTACTACATTAGTTGAGAATAATCAAACTACTATTAATAGTACTGTAGAGAGTAACATAACAACTGAAAAACCTACTCCAATAATCAATAATGAGAGTAATGAAACAAAACCTATAACAGAGACTTTAAATGATAACAAGAGTTTAATAGAGAGGAATACTACAATAGAGAGTAACATAACAACTGAAAAACCTACTCCAATAATCAATAATGAGAGTAATGAAACAAAACCTATAACAGAGACTTTAGATGATGATGACGAAATTGAGGGGTCTGCAGAACAAGGTCTTATTATATTTAAAACTCATATAAAAGAGTACTGTGGAATGAAAGGTGATGAGTTTGCAAAACACTACACTCAAGAGGATTGGGACGATATTTATGATGATAAAGAGTTTAAAAAAGTTCTTATTGAAATCTGTCCAAAGATGAAAAACAGATACCAAGATGAGTGGACACCACATCTTTACCAATTCTCTTTAAAATATGCTAGTGATAGTGATGAGATTCCAGATTGTTAATCTTTTAAAAGATAAATAACATTACAATTTGACATATTTATACTCTATCTAATCTTTTTATATTATCATTTGTAAAAAAGAGTATATATGGCAAAGAAAAAAGTAATATTTGAGTGTCAAGCGTGTGGATTGCAATCGCCTCGTTGGTTAGGGAAATGTACAGGGTGTAACCAGTGGGAGACCATGGTAGAGCTTACAGCAGAACAGGTAAAGTTTGTAGAGGAGAACAAGAGCAACTCTACTCACTCCACGCTACCTAAAGCTACCTCCATTACCGAAGTTCAACAAGAGAATATTAGCCGTTTTACATCTGGAAGCAAAGAGCTTGACTTAGTGCTTGGTGGGGGTATTGTCTCTGGGTCATTGACCCTTATTGGAGGTAGTCCAGGTATTGGTAAATCTACTCTACTTTTAAAAATAGCAGGAAATTTAGCTAAAAGGAGACAAAGTGTTCTATATGTTTCAGGAGAAGAGTCAGCAGGACAGATAAAACTTCGTGCTGATAGATTAGATGCAAATGAGAGAGAACTTTACCTTCTACCCGAAATAAATCTACAGACTATTTTAACTGAAATAAACTCTAAAAACTATGAGTTTATTATTATTGATTCCATTCAAACCCTCTACTCTGAGGAGACCCCATCTGCCCCAGGTTCTGTAACCCAAGTTCGCACCATAACCTTTGAGCTAATGCGTGTGGCAAAGAGTTTAGAGATACCTATTTTTATTATTGGTCATATTACCAAAGATGGCTCTATTGCAGGTCCTAGAGTCCTTGAACATATGGTCGATACAGTACTCTATTTTGAGGGTGACCCCAACTCTGAACTACGACTTCTTAGAGGGTTTAAAAACCGTTTTGGAAGTACCAATGAGGTGGGAATTTTTGAGATGAGTAAAAATGGACTTCTCGATGCTGAGACTATGGCTGGACGTTTTTTTAATAGAGATAAGCTCTCATCTGGTTCAGCACTTACCGTTATGATGGAGGGGAGCCGTCCTATAATTATAGAGATTCAAGCTTTGGTTTCAGAAGCGTATGGTCACCCTAAACGGAGTTCAACTGGTTTTGATAACAATCGACTCAATATGCTATTAGCTCTACTAGAGAAAAAACTTGACCTACCATTGGGAACCTATGATGTTTTTGTAAATATCTCTGGAGGTATTAAAATTAATGAACCTGCTGCCGACTTAGCTATTATTGCTGCTATTTTAAGTTCATATCGTAACCGTGAATTGAGTGCAGAGACACTCTTTTTAGGCGAGGTAAGTTTAACAGGAGAGATTAGAGAGATTTCAGCTCTAGGGCAACGACTTAAAGAGATAGAGACACAAGGGTTTAAAAAAGCGATTGTCCCTACAAAACCTTTAGAGAAGAGCTCCATTAAATGTTTTGTAGCAAATGAGGTCTCTAAGGTGGTTGAGTGGATGTAGGCTTCTTTAATAAAAAATTCTTTTGTAGCTCCTAACTCTCAACCAATTTCGATAAAATAGCAATAAGAAAAAAACAAGGGACTCACAAATGTTTGGAATGGGCTTTACCGAGATACTATTTATTGCAATAGTTGCCATTATATTTCTAGGACCAGACAAACTTCCTGGTGCTATGGTTGATATTGCTAAATTTATTAAAAATATAAAAAATGCAATTAGTGATGCAAAAAATAGTATAAATGAAGAGATTAATTTAGATGAACTTAAACAAGAGGCATTGGGTTACAAAGCACAACTTGACGAGGCAAATCAAGAGCTACAAGGGTTTAAAAACCTTAATCCAATAAATGAACTCAAAGAGAGTGCAAATTTAGGTTCAGTAAAAGAGAATTTTGAACGAATAGCACATAAAACACCTGAAGCAGTTACCACTCAAGTCGAACCCAAACAGAGTAGTGAGATAACGTTTAAGAAAAAAACAATTAAAGAGAATAAAAAAGGTAAAGAGAATTAATGTTGTCTGAGATTAAACCCCATTTAGCTGAACTTAGAAAAAGACTTAGCCTCTCTGTAGTTTCATTATTTGTAGCTTTTATTGTTGCTTTTACCTTTCACAATGTTATTTTGACATGGATTACAGAACCTCTAAACAACGCACTTACAGAAGTAGGACGCATTGTTAATGCAAAAGAGAAAGGTACTTGGCACTTAGAACCTGTTGATGTCAATGGCACAAAAGTAGAGGTAGTAGAACCACAATCGGCACAAGAGGCAGCAGCATTAAAGTTAGAACAAGCTCTTAATAACGCTACCCAAGTTGCCAATGAGAAGTTAGCACTCTTTTTAAAAGAGGCAACCAATGCAGCCAAAGAGTTAAAAGAGAGCCTCAAAGGGCTTAATGAGAACATTGATAAATCTACCTTTGATGGTCAAATCACTACTCATCAAGTGGGTGGAGCATTCTTCGTTGCTTTAAAGGTCTCCTTTTTTGCTGGTATCTTAGGGGCATTGCCTTTTATTCTCTATCAATTATGGCTATTTATTGCACCTGGTCTCTACGAAAATGAGAAGCAGATGGTATATCCTTTTGTTATTGGTGGAGCCTTTATGTTCTTTGTGGGTGTGCTTTTCGCCTACTATGTAGTAACCCCATTTGGATTTCAATTTCTAATTACTTTTGGCTCATTTCTATATACACCACTAATTAATATTGAAGATTATGTAGGCTTCTTTACAAAAATTTTAGCAGGATTTGGATTGGCATTTGAGCTACCTGTTGTTGCCTATACTCTTGGGAAGATAGGACTAATTACCGACAAATCATTAAAAGAGTTTTTTAAATATGCTGTTGTTATTATCTTTATTTTAGCTGCACTCCTAACTCCACCTGATGTCTTAACACAGATGCTTATGGCAGCACCACTTATTATTCTTTATGGTCTCTCTATTATTATTTTAAAATATGTAAATCCACATGTTGAAGAGGATGATGAAAATAGTGATGAAGATGATGAGAAAAAGCTACTGAAGAGTAAAAAATAGACAATGGACTTAGAACTTTTAACCTCTAGCTATGACTATGAGCTACCTGCTCATCTCATAGCACAATACCCTACTCAACCTCGTGACCATGCAAAACTGTTGGTCTATAACCGAAAGAGAGATAAAATAACCCATACTACTTTTAGCCATTTTTTAGAGTTTTTACCTAAAGAGTGTGATGTTTTTTTAAATGATACAAAAGTGATTAAAGCTCGAATATTTGGCAAAAAAGAGTCCGAGGAGCATGGTCAAGGTGGAGGAAAAGTAGAATTACTCTTTAATAAACCTCTGAATTCGCATGAATATTTAGTGATGATTAGAGGAAAAGTTAACTTAGGAACAAAACTATTTTTTGATAATGAGTTGGTAGCTACTGTTATTCAACTAAACGATGATGGCTCTCGTGTAGTAACCTTTAAACATAAAGAGCAAGATATTCGTTTTGAAGAGTTGGTTCAAGTACTAGATAAAATTGGTCATATACCTCTACCACCCTACATGCAACGAGAAGATAATAAGAAAGATGAGCGAGACTACCAAACACTTTTTGCTAAAAATGCAGGTGCTGTGGCTGCCCCTACTGCATCACTACACTTTACACCTAAACTTTTTAATGAACTAAAGGAGCGACACACAACGCATAAAATTACATTACATGTTGGTGCAGGAACTTTTAAACCTGTTGAAACAGAGAAGATACTTGACCACCCTATGCACTCTGAATATTTTGAAATACCCAAAGAGAGTGCTGATGCATTAAGAAGCAATAGAGATATTTTAGCTATTGGAACAACTGTAACACGAACTGTTGAGTATTTTGTACGAACAGAAGAGAGCTTTGGAACATGTGACCTCTTCTTAAACCCCATAAATAGACCTCAAAGAGTCACCCATCTACTAACCAATTTTCACCTACCAAAAAGTACCCTTATTATGTTAGTTTCTGCCTTTATAGGACGAGAAAAAACACTTGAACTATACCATGAAGCCATAGAACAGGAGTACCGTTTCTTCTCTTATGGTGATGCCATGTTAATTATTTAGTTTTATGAGTTATAATTCAAAAAAAATTAAGAGGAGGCATAGTCATGAATAGATTAAAACTCTATATAGAAGAGAACCAAGAGAGTGAACTTCACCCCTCTGAAATTGCCAACATTTTACGTGAGTTAGATGAAGATGAGTTTTCAGATGCAGTTAAACTTATTCCAAAAGATATTATTGGAGATATTGCTCTAATCTTACCTGACCGATACTTTGGTGAGATTGTTGAGTCATTAGAGGTTCATGAGCTTAGTGAAGCAATTAGTGAGCTGGAGTCTGATGACCAAACTGACTTTATGCAAGAGCTTCAAGAGCATGATGAAGAGGTTGCATCAGAGGTATTTAAGAGCTTAGATAAAGATGACCAAATCGACATTATTCGTCTGCAAAACTACGATGACAACCAAGCTGGTTCCTATATGCAAACTGAGGTCTTTACTGCAATTAAAGATGAGACAGTTCAAGAGATTGTTGACAACTTTGCAAAGCTAAAAAAGGCAAATGAGCTAGAGAATGTTCATACTCTTTTTATTATAACAAAAGAGGGAATTCTTCGCTATAGTGTTGACTTAGAAGATTTACTTATTTTCGATTTTTCTAAAACAATTCATGAGAATATCAATGAAAGTGAAGATAGTTTTGAGCCAATTACAGCAAGAGATACAGATGATATTTCTGATGTAGTTCAAACATTTGAAGAGTATGACCTCTCTGTTGTACCAATTGTTAACAATAGAAATATACTTATTGGGCGTATTACCTCTGATGATATTTATGATATTATCTCTGAGAAAGCAACTGAACAGATGTATAACCTCGCAGGATTAAATGATGAAGCAGAAGAGGATGAAGAGATTTTAAAAGCAGGTAAAAAAAGAGCTTCTTGGTTGGGGATTAACCTTTTAACAGCTATCTTAGCCTCTATTGTCATTGGTTTTTTTCAAAATACTCTACAAGAGATTGTAGCTCTTGCTATTTTAATGCCCATAGTTGCCTCTATGGGTGGAAATGCAGGAACACAAACTCTAACTGTTGTAGTACGGCAGTTAGCATTAGGTGATATTTCACATACCGATGCCACTAGAATTATTAAAAAAGAGGTAAGTATTTCCCTGCTTAATGGTTTATTATTTGCTGTAGTTATGGGTATAATTACCTCTTTTTGGTTTGACAATGCTATATTGTTAGGAGTAGTTATTGCTCTTTCAATGCTTACAAACCTACTTATGGCAGGTTTTTTTGGGGCAACCATTCCTCTTCTATTAAAAAAAATGAACGTTGACCCAGCCATTGGAAGTACTGTTATTTTAACAACTGTTACCGACATTGTTGGTTTTTTCAGTTTTTTAGGTCTTGCGACCATCATCTTATTATAAAGGTTTATTTTACTATATGGAACTATTAATTATCTTCTTTTTTGCATCGGTGAGTATCTCATTTATATGTTCAGTTCTTGAATCGGTACTCTTATCTGTCAATATCTCTTATGTTTCAGTACTTGAAAAAGAGAGACCAAAAGTAGGTCAACTTCTACGTTGGCATAAAGAGAATATTAACAAATCAATCGCATCTATTTTAATATTAAATACAATTGCAAACACATTAGGAGCAGCAGCAGTAGGAGCTCAAGCTTCATCAATTTGGGGAAGCGATGTCGTTGCTTATGTATCTATTATCCTTACCTTCTCTATACTCTACATCTCAGAAATTATTCCAAAAACTATTGGTGCTATATATTGGAAAAGTTTAGCTCCACTCTCTGCAAAAATTATTCAACTCTTTATATGGATAACCTATCCTATTATTATTACCACCCTATTTGTAACCGATAAAATCTCTAAAGGAAATGAAGATTCAAACAGTTTAACTAAAGATGAACTCCTTGAGAGTATGCTTCTTAGTGAAGATGAAGGGGTTATTGATGAGAAAGAGTCAGACTACATTGAAAATGTTTTAAAATTAGATGAAAGAAAAGTTTTAGATATCTTAACACCACGTTCTGTTGTCTTTGCACTTGAGCAAAATCAAACTGTAAAAGAGGTATTAGAGAGACAACCAGAGATTTTTAAATTTTCTAGAATTCCAGTTTATGATGAGACCATTGACAATGTAACAGGTATTATTTTAGTTAAAAAGCTCTTTAAACAAGCTCTACTAAAAGATGATTCAGTAACTCTTAAAGAGATTAAATATGATATGTTCTCTATAAATGAAAACATCCCTGTAGCCAAAGCTCTTGACCTATTTATCTCAAAAAAAGAGCATATGTTTTTAGTTCTTGATACCTATGACCAAACAGAAGGAATTGTTACATTAGAAGATTGTGTTGAGACTGTTTTAGGTATTGAAATTATGGACGAGAGTGACACAACAGAAGATATGAGAGCTTTAGCAAAATTACAGATGAAACAGAATCGAAGAGAGAAAGAGATGCTCTCTTCTAAAAAAGATTAATGGCTTATATTTTTTTGAATATAAGCATACTCATTAATTTTTGCTCTAACTACTAAAAGAGCCTCCTTTGCCTCTTCTTCAGAGTTAAATGGACCAATAAAGACTCTATGCATTACTTTTTTACCTTGAGTTACTTTTTGAACAAGATAAGAGTAACCATGATTATGAATAGATTGAAGATAATCTGAATTGATTTTCAAAAAGAAACTTCCTGCTTTTATATAGTATTTTGAAGAGGAGATAGAAGTTGAAACAGGAGCAGATGCAACTGTGGTTTGATTTATATCTGCTTGAGCTACAGCAGTCATATTCTCATCTTGCACCACAGGTTTAGGAAACACCGTATGCCGAAGGTTCTTAATAGCTAAAACTTTAAAAGTATTTCCTGAAGGAACAAGCCTAATTTTTTGAATATCTTTTCCTGATTCAGAGTCATTATGACCTTTGAATTTCCAACGAACTGTTGTCTGAACATCAATATAGTTAGGTTTTCGTTTTAAAATCTTCATATAGGTAAAATGGTAATTTCTCTTTGACCATTTTTTATACTCTCTTACCTTATTTTGGCGTAACTCCATAAGAGACAAATTTTTTCTATAAAAATATTTCTGCATTGGAAATTTGTAAAAGACTTGCAGTTTATCTAAAAAGTTCTCCTCATCTGCCATATAAAAGTTTTGTAAAAAATTTTGAATGTGTAGCCGTGAAAATTGTGAAGTTTTTGACATAGGTGCTAAGTAGTAGGAGCTAACCCACCCCTCAAGATGTGAGCCACCACGAGGAACAGAGATATAACACCACTCTCTTCCACTCTTAAGCTCCATACACTCTTTGATGCTTATGTTAGTTGTAAAAGAGGAGAGTTTTCCAACCACTGCTGATTTACCAATATTTGGAGTATCACGAACATTAAGAGTTTTTCCTCTCTTTAAATGAGTAACCTCATACTTTGTTGCATTTCCAAATCCCATTAGTAATAGTATTAATAGTATAATTTTTTTCATGTTAAAATTATACAACTTCTGTGTAAAAATAATATTAAACTATTCAATTAATTTATAATTTCTACTCGAGCTTTTAATCCAACTGTTGTCGAATATCCAACTTCTGTAAATTTCAACACTCCATCTTTATCATATATTAATGTGGTAGGATACGCCTCTATATTAAACTTTTTTGCCAATGCTCCACTACTGTCACTAATAACTGTATAACTCAAATCATGCTCACTCATAAAACTCTCTATTAAATCTCTACTCCCTGAATTTACAGCTATAGAGACTACATTATACTCTTTAGATAGTGACTCAATATTAGAGGCTTCAAGCTTACAGGTAGGACACCAAGTTGCCCAAAAATGTACAATTAAAGGTTTACCCTTATAGTTTTTAAAATCTATACTACTCCCCTTTAAGTCTTGCAGAGTATAGCCATAAATATCTTCACTAATATCTGGTTTTCTAATATAGTTAATAACTGTAGAGATAATAAAAAATAGTATCAATGTACTAATAATCTCTTTTAAAATCTTTTTAGTTGTCCACTCTCTTTTGTTCATAACCAACGCTCTAAAATTATTTTTGCAGCAATAGAGTCTATCTTTCCATCTCTTTTATGACGAAAAAGAGCTTGTGTCAACTCTTTTGCCTCTTGTGAAGTTCCATACTCATCTTGGTACTCAACAGTTATTTCGGTTAACTCTAAAAGAGAGACAAAGTGTTTAATTCGTCTCTCCATCTCCTCTTCACTAGAGCCACCTTTGGGAAGACCAACTACCAAAGTATCTATCTGCCACTCTTCTAAAAAAGCTTTCAGATCTTCTGATGCTTGGTTTCTATTTTTTCTCAAAATGGCATCTTGTGGAAGAACAATTTTTCCATCAAGGCAGATTGCCACACCTATTCGTTTAAGACCTACATCTATACTTGCTATTTTCATAAAGAAAGCATACACTAATACTCCACAAATATTTCTTATGATAGAATCTTAAATAAAGATTAAAATAATTGGAGTCTTGTATGAAAAAAATATTATTAAGCTCTATTCTCCTATCTACTGCTCTTTTAGCAGACAACAGTTTAGGTACACCTATTACTAATGATGTTCAGCGAGATAAACTTATGGAACAGAAGAGAGTTCTTGAGAAAAAGATAGCAAAACTGGAGAATAAATCGCATCAAAAAGGCTCTATTCAAAAACCATTAACGACAAAAGTACCCAATAAGTTAAAAAAGAGTTTTAGAAAAGACCACCACCGTTACGACAAACGCTATAGTAACTTTGATTATGAAAATAATGGTTATTATAATGATGATGGGTACTACTATGGATATTATGATCGCGATGGATATTTTTACAACAATATCTTTTTTACCTACAACAGAACATATACCTACAGTGACCGACGCTACCGTAGAGGATACTTCTCTCATAGACATCACCACTATAGACCCTATGTATATCATCGTTTCAATAACTGGAACAGAGTTCACTGCTATCGAGAACCAAATCGTATAGTTTATGGTCACTATTATGACCGTTCATACTATCCACAATATGGTAGAGACAATTTTGGCAATAGATACTACAGTAATGAGGCTAGAATGAGTAGTTACAGCAGTTATAATCATCAAAATTATACTCAAAGAGGTCATTACAATAATCAACGAAATTACAACCATAACACTACAAGAATGCATAGTCAACATACTAACACTTATAGAAGTCATACAACACATCAAAATCAATCTCGCATGAGTGTTTCTCGATAACTCTACATCACTTTTGTATCATAATGGAACAGATAATAAAGATAACTTTTAGCAAAGCCGACTTTTATTCTCCTATTTAAAAAAAATTGATAAACTCATGCTATTAAACTACACATAAGGACGACATATGTCATTACCAAAAATTATATGGTCAAAAATTGATGAAGCACCAGCATTGGCAACCTACTCACTGTTACCAATTGTAAATGCTTTTACTAAATCAGCAGGTGTTACTGTAGAGACAAGTGACATTTCATTAGCAGGAAGAGTTCTTGCAGCGATGGGATTAGCCGAAGATAATCTTGCCGAACTTGGAAAAGTAGTTCTTCAACCAGATGGAAATATTATTAAACTTCCAAATATTTCAGCATCTGTTGGACAACTTAAAGAGTG
>JALSQJ010000014.1 GCA_026985495.1 Campylobacteraceae bacterium | reverse complement strand
AAACCATGCGATACACAGCAAAAGAAAAATACGCCTTTGTGCAAAGTCTTTCACCAATTTATGAGGAATTTTTAACAGATTATCAACTTGCATCGATGATAGGTATAACCCCTCAAAGTTTTAGTCGCTTGAAAAATCAAGAAAAGTAGTTATCTCTTAGTTAGGCACCCCATTTCCCAATATTTGTTGCCGTTAAACTCAAACTCTTTTATAATATCAAGTCCAAGTTTTCGCTTGTGTGCTTCGTAGCTTCGTGGGTTAATTTGGTTGACAAATGTTACGAGTACATCATATCGTTTTGCCATTTCTTTTAGTGCAAAGTTAAATATATTTGGTAGCACATCTGTGCCTCTTGCTCTTTTGTCAATCGCAATTGGTCCATACTGATAGCTATTATCTATGCTTAGTTTTATTCCTTTGTAAGTAATATTTGGTAAATCTTCTAGCATAAAAGCAAACATTGACCACTTACTCCAAAATTTCCATGATGCACTCATGACATATGCCAATACTTCATCTCCCTCTTTTGCAATAAATAAACCTTTCTCTTTCTCTATCAAATCTTTTAGCTCATCTCTTGTAAATGCAGTGGTGACAAATCCATCTTTTTTATCCTCTTGGGATATAGTGTTTATTTGATATTTGGCATGAAGTTTTAAAGTTGCTTCGATATCATCAAGCTCTGCTATTTTATAAATCATCTTAATCCTCTCATCTTTTCTATCGTTTCTTTATCAATATAAGTGCCTCGTTTTTTTAGATGATCTATTATCATATCAAATCTCTCTTGGCTTAGTTTTTGTCCTAGTTTTACTTTATGTTTGATCTCATCTATCTCTACTTTTATGACTAAGACACTATCCAATGAATTTTTATATTCGCTATCTTCAAAGCTTTTATAACCACCCTCGCTTTGAAGCTTTTGCATAAGGGCTGTGAACATTTCAATTTTTTCATCTTTTGAGGTAACAATTTTTGCTTTTCCTTCTATATGGACTGACTCAAAAAAATGTGTTGCAGGACATGCCAAACCACTCTTTGAGCTAAAATAAGAGGGTATCAAAGCATAATCTTTTACCACCGAAAAAAAGCAGTTGTTATTTTTTTTGATGATATCTATCTTTTTACCCTTTTTGGAGCAGTGAAAGTAGATAGCCTCATGAAGATAGACAAAATTTATCGCTACTGCATAAGGTGTATCCTTATCAGATAGTGCAAGTGTGCCGTATGCTGAGTTGTTTAATAGGTTTTTCATTTTATGCCTTAATATTTTTCGCTATTATAAGAAAAATCTGTAACCATGTAAAGATACAATTTTTATAAAGAATAGAGGACAAAAAATGTATATCATAAACAAATCAAGCAAAATACCGATCTATCAACAACTCTATCTTGAACTAAAAAAAGATATCATCACCGACTATAAACCAAACCAAAAATTGCCATCTATCAGAAAATTAGCATCACTTTACAATATCAGCAAAAATAGTGTGCAAAAAGCATATATGCAACTAGAGATAGAAGGTTTTATCGAAGCTAGAGAAAAACTTGGTTACTTTGTAAATGAACTTAATTACAAAGAGTTCAAGCCAAAAACCACACAGCAAACGACACCTAAACAAAAAGAGTATAAGTTTGATTTTTTTCCTGCTCACTTGGAAAATAAAACCTTTGCACATAAAATTTGGAAACGACTTTACAATAAAGTTATAAATGAGCATACCAATTTTGGACATTATCCCCAAGGGCAAGGGGAGTTAGCTCTTCGAGTGGAGATAGCCAAATATCTACAAAAAAGCCGTGGTGCAAATGTGAGTGCTGAAAATATCATCATCACACATGGTTTTGTGGACTCTTTAAATCTTGTCGCAAAACTATTAAAATCCCACTCAAATCACTTTGCTACGGAATTACCAGGCTATCATATTGCTCATAAAATATTTAGTGAGTTTGGATACAAAGTATCGTTTGTTGAGGTAAATCATGATGGTATAGATATCCAAAAGTTAAAAGAAACAAAAGCTAAAATTGTCTATATAACACCATCACACCAATACCCGCTAGGGATAAATATGCCAATTCAAAAACGACTTGAATTGATTGATTATATCTCAAGTATTGATGGTATCATTTTAGAAGATGACTATGACAGTGAACTTCGTTACGATACACAGCCTATCCCATCTTTACAAGGACTAGATACTAATCAAAGTGTTATATACCTTGGAACATTTGCAAAAGCTCTATCTCCAGCTATAAGAGTTGGTTTTATGGTGCTACCAGATAGAGTTTTAAAACTTTATAAAAATCACTATGATAGTCACTTTTGCCATGTCAGCATAGATACTCAAAAGACTTTAACAGCTTTTATAAAAGAGGGGCATTTTGAAAGACAAATCAGAAAAGTAAGAAATCTAAATCGCAAAAAACATGATCATCTGTTGGAAGAGTTAAAACAGTTAAGCAAATGTAAAATTGTGGCTAAAAATGGTGGTTTAGCCATTATCATCACTGCTACTATACCATATGATTATCAAAAACTACAAGAGTTATGTGAAGAAGAAGGTATAAAAATATATCTTTTAAAAGAGAGAAGTGGAAGTGATTTTGAAGCGGTTAGGATGGGATTTGGAGGTTTGAGTTTAGGAGAAATTCCACAAGCTATTGAAGCTTTTGGTAAAAATTGGTTACGAGTGTTTGAACAATAAATTTATCAATTAATATTCTTCTCCACCACAAAAGTATCCAAGCCATTGAGGCTCTTTTGGTTTTTCTTTGTCCAATACTTCTCCAAGCCCTCTTTGCCTTGCTCTTTCCAATACTCTGTCAAATCCTCTCGTTCACCTTTGTATTCAAAATATGGTACAGCCATACCACATACCGTTAAGACAAGTTCGATATCAAGGTCAAATATCTGTCTGGCACCCTCCATCGGTGGCAGTTGTTTTGCAAGTGCTTTCCATTGCTCATCTTTTTTGTGGATTACTTTGGCTTTTCCCATGAGTTTAACGATGAGGGGTTCTTTCTCAAAGGAGCAAAACATCATAGTCATTCTTGGATCTCTTTGCACATGGGCGGAGCTTTCGTTGGTAGAGCCAGTGGAGTTAATCCAGATGACTCTGTTGTCATCGATAATTTTTAGCGAATCCATTCCTTTGGGAGAGAGGTTGATGAAGCTATCTTCTGTAGCGGTGGCAACGAAGAAGATTTTTTGCTTGTTGATAAAATCTTTGATTTTGGAGTTTAGTTTTTTGTGCGGTGTTCCCATGTATAAACCTTATATTCTTTTGATGACAAATCTTGCACCTTTTTGGTATGTTTGATCTAGTGACAAGTTATATCCATTATTTTTTGCTAGATTTTTGGCGATAGATAGTCCTAGTCCAAATCCACTTTTTTCTCTGTTTTTACTCTCATCGGTACAATAAAAAGGCTCAAAAATCATAGATGATTTTTTAGGGTCGATGCCTGTTCCTGTATCTTGAATAATAATTTTGTCTTGAGAGGTTTTAATGGTAATAGAGCCATAAACAGTATGCTTGGTAGCATTATGTAGAAGATTTACTAAGATGTTTTTAAGTGCCATACGGTCAAATCTCACTTTTAAGTGGTTGTTTTTGTAAGCCGTATGGGGTTTTGAATTTGATTGGCATATTTTAGTTTATCCTTTTGTTAATCTTTATTTTTCTCTAGGCAACTGATTAAAAAAATAAACCAAATCTCTAACGCTTGTAATATTTTCTATATCATTATACGCTACACTCTCTTCAGTTAAAACTCTACCCGTTCTTTGAGATACATTTATTAAAATTTCATCAAATCCTAAATCACCCATATCTATTCTTAAATCTTTATCTATATCATCATCTGCTTTAATTGGAATCTCTACTTCATCATAGACGGCTTCATATACTGCACGAACAACCCAAGTGTCTACTTCTTTTAGATTAAATTCTTTAGCAAACTTACCAATATCCCACTCTTTTCGTGACCGTTTAAGCTTTTCATATTTCTCTACACCTACACCACTCAAAACTAAAATTAAAACTATGAAAATTAAAATCACATATCTAAAAGCTATGTCATCATACGCTTTATATACAATACTTCCGAAATATAAAACCAAAAATATCCACATAATAATTACTAGATACCATTTCATTTTAGGCATTTGATATGGTGGCATTTGATTACTAGGTTTTTTCATATTTTATGCACCAACTCCACCTCAAAAAACTCCCCCAAAGCCTCTTTCTGTCCCAATATCTCACCCATCAAAGGACTGTCATCAGCAATAACAAATACTATCTTCTCCAAAGAACTCTCTATAAACTTTAGCATTATCTCTTCTAATAACCACACAGTATCAGCCTCTTCATTTTCAAAGCCGTTGGTGGTGTCTGTTATCCATGTGGTGATGTTGTGCTTTTTGATAAGTTCTAGCCCATAGCGAAATGGCTCTTGGTACTCCTCGCCTTTGCAAAATTGTTTCCACTCTAAGAGAATGGCATTTTTTTCTTTTAGGTGTTGGAGAGTGTAGTATTTTGTATTATACATATCTCATCTACCTCATATACGACCCATTATTCACATCAATTGTCGTCCCATTGATATACTCAGGTGACTCAGTCGCCAACCAAATCATCGCCTTGGCTACTTCATCAGCTTTAGCAAATCTACCTGTTACCACTGTTTTTAAAAATGCTTCTCTTCTAGCCAATGGAATAGTTTCTAACATATCAGTCTCTACTGGACTAGCAGAAACAGCATTGATGACTACGCTACCCTCAAAAATCTTGGCAAAGCTCTTTGTAGCGTTAATCAGTCCTGCTTTGGTTGCACCATACCAAACATCAGGATGTCCTATCTGCCCTGCTATTGAAGCATTGTTCACAACACGCGTTGCACCAGCTTTGACACAACACTCTATGAGTTTTATGGGTGCTTCGAGATTGAGTTTGAGCATACTATCTACTTTTTCTTGTGGGTAAGCATCATAATGGAGCGAATACATTACCCCTGCGTTGTTAAGGAGAATATCTATCTGCCCTAGTGAGTCAATAAGTGCAGGTATGCCCTCTACATTGCTTAAGTCATATGCTATACACTCAACCTTATCGGCATAGGCAAAGTCTTTAAAATCTCGTGCTATGGCTATAACTTTGTAGTCTAATTCTAAAAAGGCTTTGGTAAGCTCTAAGCCTATACCTTTGTTTCCACCTGTTATGAGTACTGTTTTCATTCTTTTATCCTTTAGTTTCTAGTCCGAGGAAACATCATTCCCACTTTTTTCTTGTATGCCACATACTCCTCACCTATCTCTTCTACCAAATCTTTCTCTTCAAAATAAAGCCCTATGAAGATGTACATGCTCATGAGTGCAGAGAGTAAAAGATGTCCCATACTCATCACAGGGGTAATCCATAATCCTAACAAGACACCAA
>JALSQJ010000013.1 GCA_026985495.1 Campylobacteraceae bacterium | reverse complement strand
TGGACAGATACTTTTTGCAATGTTGCTTTTGGAACTCTTTGAAATCTATATTCAGAGTGCCAATACGCTAGAGGAGATGATAGAGAAGCTTTATGGATACTATCGTCAATCGATATTTCTATTTTTTATTATTCACCCTACGCTCTACTTTGTTGTTGGGGTGTTACTATACTTTAACGCTTTTAATTTTTTTGGTATTACCATTTTGGTTTTAAAAACATTTGACCTATTTTTTAAGATAGAGATAATTCGGCAACGCTATATAATAGAAGAGATGGATGCAGAGTTGCAACAGATGATGGGGTTAAAAATGACAAGCTCTCTAAAGTTTTCCTCTCTTTTACTCTACATACCTCTATTATATATGGCTATTTTTACCTAATTTAGGGAAAACATAAGGTAAATTAACAAAAAGTTGATTATAATAGCAAAACTACAGATAACTAAAATCTCCATATAGCTTTCAAGAGGACCTATGAGCGAACAACAATCAAAAAGAAATCACAACAATAAGAAAAATAATCAAAGAACACATGTACCAGTAAATGGATATAAAGTGGAAGACCTTCAACAGAAACCTTTAGAGAAATTAGTCGATATAGCTCTAAAAGTAAAAGTAGAAAATCCAAATGAGTATAAACGGAAAGATCTCATTTTTGAAATTTTAAAGTCACAAGTAAAACAGGGTGGGTTCATCTTATTTACAGGTATTTTAGAGGTGATGAATGATGGTTATGGTTTCCTTAGAAGTGAAGATGGTAACTTTGCTAACTCTCAAAATGATACCTATGTAAGTGGTACACAGATTAAACGTTTTGCTCTTAGAAATGGTGATGTTGTAACAGGTCAAGTTAGACAACCTAAAGATCAAGAGAAATATTATGCTCTACTTAAAATTGAAGCGATTAACTACTTGCCACCAGAAGAGTCTAAAAAGAGACCTCTGTTTGATAACTTAACTCCACTTTACGCTTTAGAACAACTCAAACTTGAGTACAACCCTTCTAAATTGACAGGAAGAGTGCTGGATTTATTTTGTCCTATTGGAAAGGGACAACGTGCTTTAATTGTAGCACCTCCTAGAACTGGTAAAACAGAGCTTCTTAAAGAGTTGGCTCATGGAATTACCTACAATAACCCAGATGCATCACTTATGGTTCTTTTGGTTGATGAGAGACCAGAAGAGGTAACAGATATGCAACGTTCTGTAAAAGCAGAGGTTTACTCTTCAACTTTTGATCTACCTGCTCAAAATCATGTTAGAACTGCTGAAATGGTCATTGAAAAAGCAAAAAGACGCGTAGAGAGTGGAAAAGATGTCATTATTTTGCTTGACTCTATTACTAGATTGGCTCGTGCTTACAATACTGTAACTCCAAGTTCAGGAAAAGTTCTATCTGGTGGGGTAGATGCCAATGCTCTGCATAAACCAAAACGTTTCTTTGGTGCAGCTAGAAACATTGAGGAGGGTGGAAGTTTAACTATTATTGCTACAGCTCTTATTGATACAGGAAGTAGAATGGATGAGGTAATCTTTGAAGAGTTTAAAGGTACAGGAAACTCTGAAGTTGTCTTAAACCGTTATGTCTCAGAGAGAAGAATCTATCCTGCAATTGATGTTACAAAGTCTGGTACACGAAAAGAAGAGCTTATGGTAAATGAGGAAGATCTTAGAAAAGTATGGGCAATTAGAAATGCGATGCAAAATATGGAAGATGTTGAGGGGTTAAAGTTTCTATTCTCTAAAATGAACAAAACTAAGAGCAATGAAGAGTTCTTAGCGATGATGAATGAGTAGGGTGCAATTCATTGCACCCAAAAATAGATTCATAGATGAAAATAGGCGTATTTGATTCAGGAGCAGGAGGCTTAAGCGTTGTAAAATCTCTTCTTACTCATAACTTTTTTGAAGAGATTATCTACTATGGGGATACAGCTCGTGTTCCTTATGGTACTAAAGATAAAAATACAATTATCCGTTACTCTCTTGAAGCGTTAGAGTTTTTTAATAACTTCGATATTGACCTTCTTATTACAGCATGTAATACCGTTTCAGCATATGCGTTAGATGAGATGAACAAACAGAGTAGTTATCCTATTTTAGGGGTTATTGAACCTGGGGTATTAGCATTAAAAAATAGTACTTTAAAAAAAGAGGATAATATTTTAATTATAGCAACAAGAGCTACTATTCGTTCAGGTAGATATGAGAGTGCCTTCAAAAAATTAGGATATACCAATATCACTTCATTGCAAACAGGTCTATTTGTACCATTGGTAGAGGAGGGTATTTTTAATGGTCAAATTGTTGAAGCAACTATGAATTATTACTTCTCAACACTATCGACACCCAAAGCAATTATTTTAGGGTGTACCCATTTCCCACTTATTGGAAAATCTCTATTAAATTATTTTAATAACACCCCTTTGCTTATCCACTCTGGTGATGCTATTGTGGAGTATTTAGAGAAAAATTATAAGTTAAAAGAGAGAGACAAAAAAGCTACATTAAAGATTTTTGCATCAGATAATGTAGCAGGATTACGGAAAATAGCCAATAAGTGGTTATAAAATACCAACAGCATCTCTAACTATTTTCATCTTCTCATCAGCTATTTTCCTAATTTTATTAGCACCATCACTTAAAATGTCTTTTACAAGATTAGGATTTGCCATATACATTTCACGCTTCTCTCTCGCCTCTGCAAACTCTTCCCAAATAAGCTCTTTTAGGTACTTTTTAAAGTGACCGTAACCCTCTTGACCACTTTTATAACGTTGTTGAAGTTCTAATTTCCTATCTTCATCTAAAAATAGGGAAGCTATATTATAAATATTACACTCCTTATACTCAAGAGGCTCTCCTAATGGAGTAGAGGAGCTAATAATCTTATTACATCTCTTTTGTAGTTTCTTCTCTGTCTCTATAAAAATATCAATAGCATTTTTGTAAGATTTACTCATCTTTTGACCATCTATCCCTGGAATGGTAGCTACCTCTTCATTTACTACATACTCTGGTAGGGTGAAAATCTCTCCATATTCGTTATTAAACTTGGTTGCAATATCTCTTGTAATCTCAACATGTTGAATTTGGTCTTTTCCTACAGGTACTTTTTGGGTATCAAGAAGTAGAATATCTGCTGCCATAAGTACAGGGTAAGAGAATAGAGCATGGTTAGCACCTATCCCTTTAGCTACTTTATCTTTATATGAGTGGGCTCTCTCTAGTAGTCCCATTGGTGTAAATTTAGAGAGTATCCAGTAGAGTTCTAAAACTTGAGGTGCATCACTTTGTACCCAAAAGGTTGTTTTTTCTGGGTCAATACCTAAAGAGAGGTAGTCTATAGCTGCATCAAAAGTAAGCTCTCTTAAAAGATTAGCATCTTTTGATGTAGTGAGTGAATGATAGTTGGCAATAAATGTAAAAAGCTCTGCCTTCTCTTGAAGCTCAATCATCGGTTTCATTGCTCCAAAATAGTTTCCAATATGAAGCTTTCCAGAGGCTTGGATTCCTGTTAATATACGCATAAATAGTCCCTTTAAATATTAATGATTGAATTATAGCAAAAATATCTCATTTTAATATTGATATAAACTTTGTTTAAAAATCTAATAAAATTATTTTATATTGTTTTTTGATATTTTATTGTATTATTTTAATAGATAAGGATTATATGATGAAAAAGATATTAATTTTCCTGCTTTTTATACCTATTTTTGCATTTTCAGGCTTAAATATAATTAAAGTTAACAATATGTTAACTCAACTTAAATCAGCTAAAGAACTTAAATTTTACAATGCAAATAGGCAGATAGCTTTAACTGGAAAATTACATTTTACATCAATGGAAGATGCTGATATTATACTTTTTAGTGATAAGAAGAATAGTAATAAAATGACTATTGTAAACTCTTATAAAGCATTGAGAAGTAATAAAAATAGTATTGGGGCTATCTATTTAAAAAAAGGTAGAACTCAAATAATATTTATTAAAGAGAGATTAAAAAGCCATAAAATAAGCCTTTCATCAAACTTTGAACAGCATCTTTTAAGTGAGTGCCAACTAAATCCACTCTGTCTTTTGTCGCTTATAAAATAAATAATAAATTAGATTAAAAGTTTAATATTCACAATTAGGCACATTTTTATGTTAAAATAGTCTATATTCAATGAGATAATCTTTAAAAATAGGAAAAGAGAGTGCATAATAAATTTATTTTTTTTAACAATAATAGAGGCTATTATTATGCAGTTATTGCTTATCTATTATTTCTTTTTACTCTTCTATTCTCTTATAAAAATTTAGGAGTTTATGAAGATAAATTAAAAGAGGTTCTTCTCTTTAAAGCTATTGGAGTGGTTGATTCTACCTCTTCAAATATTCTTGATAAATTTGTAAAGAAAGATAGCTCTTTTGTACGTTCAAATATCCAAACTGAAGAGTTACGAATAAAAAATGAAGAGACACTCTCTTTGTTTAAAAATGAAAATATCGAGTCAATATATGTACTCTATATTGCAGATGGAAAATACTTTTTTCTACTAGATGCAGATAGTGATAGCTCTTATAATGAACCATTTATTCCTGAAGATGTTGAACTTTTTAAAGAGGTAGTAAACTCTAAAGAGAAGCGAATTACTATTCAAAAAGATATTGAAAATCTTGCATTTACTTTGGTAAAACCTATTGTTCAACAAAATAAAACGGTAGCTCTATTGGTTGTTGATTATAAAGAGAGCCAATTAACTTCTTTACTAAATGTTAGTGTAAAGTTCCTAACTTATATGTTTTTTATTATATTGGTACTTATCTTTATCTTTATATGTTATATTATTTATACTAGATATAGTAAATATAAAATCTATTATAACTCTAAAACCAATACACTTAATAGAGTCTATATGACTGATAATTATGATAAGATTGAGTATAAAAACTACTATGTATCATTGGTTGATATCGATTTTTTTAAACGTATCAACACAATGTATGGTCAAAAGAATGGGGATAACGTGATTATCTCTGTTATCAATATTATCTCATCATGGTTAGATAAGAATGATATGTTTATTCAGTACAGTGGTGAAGAGTTTTTACTCTTTATTTCTAAGAGATATAAGAGAGAAGAGCAGGTACGTACTCTTTTTGAGAATATTCGAGTAGCTGTAGAGAGAACTATTTTTACTGTAGAGAATGAGAAATTTAGTTTGACTATCTCACAGGGGATACTGCTTAACACAACTATTGAGAAGTCACTTCAAGATGTTATTCATAAAGCAGATACAGCTCTCTATGAAGCGAAACATAGTGGACGAAATAGTATCTCATACTTTGATATTAGTCAAACAAAAAAGCTCTATAGAGAGAGACTAAAAGAGATGATTGAATCTGATAAATTGGTATGTTACTATCAAGCTATTAGAAATTTAGAGACTAGAGAGTTACACCATTATGAGGCTCTGTTGCGTATTGAAGATGGAGAGCATGTAATTTTTCCAGATAAAATTTTACCAGATTTAGAGGACTCTTATCTCTATACCTATTTAACAAAACGGGTTATTGAATTCAATGTTGATAAGTTACGAGGCGACTCTAAAATAAAAATATCAATTAACCTTTCGGCTGATGATTTAATCAATGACTCTATTTTAGCTATCTTGGCACAAAACTCGGATTTATCAGATAGGTTATTGATTGAAATTTTAGAAAATAAGAGTATTGATTATCAAAAAGTTGAGCTCTCTATTCAAAAACTTAAACTCTTTGGCTATAAAATATGTATTGATGATTTTGGTTCTGGTTACTCAAACTTGAATCATCTTTTGAATCTATCTATAGATTATTTAAAAATTGATGGGAGTATTATTTCAGAGATTCATCATGATAAAAAAGCCTATAGTATTGTGAAAACATTTGCAGAATTTTGTAAGCAGAATAGTATTAAAGTTGTAGCTGAGTTTATTGATAATCAAGAGGTGGTAGATATTCTTAAGAGTTTTGGGGTGGAGTATGGACAGGGTTGGTACTTCTCAAAAGCAGTACCTTATAGTGAGTTAGATAAAGAGCATCTCTAATCATCATCTATGCGTTGACCACGTTTACGCCCACCAATATCTAACGGTACACCCTCAAAGTCAAATTTTTCTCTAAAGATATTGGTTAAATAACGTTTATATGAGAAGTGTAATCCATCTGGACGGTTCATAATAATGGCTATTTTGGGTGGTTTTATCTCATATTGTGTTGCAAATTTAATTCTAACTACTGCACCATTGACAGATGGAACATGGTGTCTTGAAATTGCATATTTAAGAACTTCATTGAGTTTTGCCGTTGGAATACGCTGTTTATAACGTCCATAAATAGCAATAATATCATCTAAAATTTTATGTACTCTAAGACCTGTTTTAGCAGAGATGGTGATGAGTGGTGCATAACTTAAAAATTTTAGTTCATCACGAATATTCTCTACGGCTTTTGTATAGGTCTCTTCATCATCTCCATGAATATCCCACTTATTCAGAACAATAATACAACCCAATTTATGTTTCTCAATAAGATTGGCAATACGCTCATCAAGCTCTAAGACACCAACAGTTGCATCAATCATAAGTAGTGCAATATCTGCTTTGGCTAACATCTCTTCAGTGCGTCCAAAAGCATATTTTTCAATTCCTAAGATTTTACCACGTTTCCGAATACCTGCTGTATCTACAAATGTAATCTTATGGTCAGCATACTCTAGTGACTCATCAACAGGGTCAATAGTAGTTCCTGCGACAGGGGAGACAACCACTCGCTCCTCTTTTAAAAAGGCATTAAGTAGTGAACTTTTTCCTGTATTAACTCGTCCAATAATAGCAACTTTAATATCGGTATCTTCCTCTTCTACTTCATCTACTTGAACCATTTCAATAATATCTTCAAAAGATAATTCATTATCTTCTTCAACTTTTAGAGACTCTTCCTCCTCTATACGCTCTGGGATATACTCCTCAAGCCATGCATAAAAGTCATTCATATAACGGTTATGACTTACCGACATAGGAAATGTTCTATCTGCTCCAAACTCTAAAAAGTCCCAATATCGTATTGATTCATCTTTATCATTGTCAATCTTATTGACTACCAATCCAATTGGCTTATTTAGACTCTGAAGTTGGTAAAAAAGCTCTCTATCCTCTTCATCTGGAATATTTTTCCCATCAACCATAAAGATAATAATATCTGCTTCATCTGCAGCACGAAGAGAGAGTCTCTTTACAGTTGCAAACATCTCTGTGCTATCGTCAATTCCACCTGTATCAATAATCTCAAAGTCACGATTACCAGAGATAGTAGCAATACGTTTTTTTATGTCACGAGTAGTTCCTACAACATCAGAAGTAATGGCATCTCTATCTCTAACAAGTCTGTTAAATAGGGAGCTTTTCCCTACATTTGGTCGCCCAAGAATGGCAACTTTTTTTAGTTCTGTCATATTCATATATCTTTCATATAGAGTGTAGAGTTCTCTACACCATTTAATTGTTGAAATTATAGCAGAGTTTTAATTATTGGTTGATGTTGGTAGTCTCTCAACATATAGCGATTGAGAAGGGAAAGCAAAGTCGGAGTTGTTATCTTCTACTATCTTCATGATTTTTAGGTTTATATCCTCTTTTATATTCATATAGTTTGCCCAATTTGAGGTGTTAGTAAAGGTGTAGATAAAGATACCCAAAGAGCTATCATCAAAAGAGGTAAAGTTGACTAACATGGTCTCTTTTTGAGCAATATTTTTATGATTTTTTAACATCTCTTTTATATCTAAAACAATCTTCTCCATCTGCTCACTAGTTGTAGAGTAGGTAACTCCAATGGTCATTTTTATTCTTCTTACTCCACGTCTTGAGAAGTTCTCAATGGGGCTGTTGGCAATCACTTGGTTAGGTAGAGTAATAAGTGACTTTCCAAAAGAGCGAATTTTAGTAGTACGCATACCAATATCTTCAACTGTTCCCTCTACATCTCCAATTTTTATCCACTCACCAATTTTAATAGATTTGTCAAGAAGTAGAGCAACAGAGCCAAATATATTAGCAGCTGTATCTTTTGCAGCTAGAGCAAATGCTAAACCTCCAATCCCAAGTCCTGCAAAGAGTCCTGCAACATTTATTCCCCAAACTTGTAGTATAGAACCTAAGCCAATTGTCAATACAATACCTCGAATAATGGCTAAAATAAAATTTCCTACCTCATAGGATAGTTCTGGATTAATCTTGGCTGTAAAGTGATAAACCAATCCTCTAAGTGCATAGGTAAGTTCATAGATAGCCCAAAATATGTTGTAGGCAATCATGGAGTTTATAATGTTATTTATAATTGGAGTTTCCAAAAAGAGGAGAGCAAAAAAAAGCCGTGTTCCTATAATAATAAAAAGAAAAGCTAATGGACCTTTTAGACCAATGAGTATTCGCTCATCATAGCTATTTTTAGTTCTTTTTGTTAATGGTAAAAGTACATTAATAGCTAGATTGGCAAATAGTTTACGCAAAAGAAGGAAAAATAAGAATGATGAGATGGCAACTATAATATTTCCAAGTGGAATATCAAAAAAAGTTTTTAAAAAAAAGGTTCCATAGTCACTCTCATAATAGAATTTATTAAGTAGATTTTGAACTTCTGGAAAAAAATTTATATCTAACTTAT
This sequence comes from Campylobacteraceae bacterium, assembly GCA_026985495.1. Lineage (GTDB taxonomy): Bacteria > Campylobacterota > Campylobacteria > Campylobacterales > Sulfurovaceae > UBA1140. The sequence goes on along the minus strand of JALSQJ010000013.1, from coordinate 11,517 downwards.
GAATAATCTCCTGTGACTGTTCAATAATCTCATGTGCTTGAGTAGAGTTTGTTTCATTCATTATTAATATTTTTCCCTAATATAAAATTTTAGTTCATATTTTATCAAAATAAACTATGATTTCATATCATATTAACACAGTTAGTACACATATATATGATTAAATTCACTTCTAAAAATAATAAAGGAATATTATGAAAAAAATATTGTTATCACTAGGTATCGTTTTGAGTACCTTAGTTGTTCAAGCTGAAACAATTAAAGCTGACTATAAAGTAGAGTTTGGGATTTTGGGCGAAATTGGAATTGCAAATGCAGTGCTTACTAAAGATGAAAACTCTTATGTTATTGATGTTGAGTTAAAAGCCACTGGTCTTGCAAAAACACTTTCAAATGGAAGAACTGAACACCATATTTCAAAAGGACACATTGAAAATGGTCTTATGGTTTCTGATTTATATCAAGTGATTAAATCTCATGGTTCTCAAGCAACAAATAAGGTCTATAAGATTGACCATATAAATAGAACAGTCACTAAGAAATATCAACATTGGAAAGATGGTAAACAAGATGCCAACGATACTACAACTTTAGATTTCTATGCACCTGATGACCTTTTGACTCTATACTTTAATTTAAATAAAAAAATTGGTCAAAGGGTAGAGGGTAAACACTACACTTTTAAAGCAGTTGGAGCAGAGAAACAGAGAGGAGAGGCTGAAATATATATTCCAAAAAAGAGTGAGTATGGAGAGTACAAAGAGATGGTAGGTAATAATAGTAACTCATGGTATGCAAAAGCTATTATTCATCAAAAGATTTTTTCAAGTGATAAAGGTGAGTTGATGTTACGCATTGGTAATGATGGAATTACAGAGAAAGCTGTGCTAAAAGATTTAATTTTCTTTGGAGATATTCGAGCGAAGAGATTATAATCTAATCTCTTTTAGGAAGTTTTTTAAAGCAGTTGAGACATCGACTGCTCTGCTCTTTAACAATGCTATTTTTACGATTTTTTACCTCTTTAAATTGAGGACGATAGTGAACTACAAGCTTTCGTAACTTTTTATACTCATTCCCTTTTAGTTTAATAATTTTTTTCACTTTTTTATGAACATAGATTCCAGGATTAACAGCTCGTCCATTTTTATAGAGTCCAAAGTGACAGTGTGGTCCTGTACTTCTTCCTGAACTCCCTACATACCCAATAGTTTGACCTTGCGATACATGAGTTCCAACATTAATACCTTTAGCAAAACGACTCATATGTGCATAGATGGTTACAATGTTATTTTTGTGTCTAATCTTAACTACACGACCATAACCACCTCTCCAGCCTCTAAAGATTACTTCTCCTTTAGAACTAGCTACAATTCTACTCCCATATCGTGCAGCATAATCAATCCCTAAATGGGCTCTATAACGGTGTAAAATAGGGTGATAACGGCGTTGAGTAAAATAGCTAGAGATACGCTTTAGGTTTGGAATAGGTCGAATAAACTTAGAGGTATAGATATAGGCTCGTTTATACTGTTTCCCTAATGAGTCGTAATATTTATCGTTTTCCATTCTAAAGCCATAAAAAGGTTTTTTGTTAATCTCAATCATACATGCATCAATTCTAGGGCTACTGTATGCTTTTTTATGCCTATATTTTTGAGTATAGAAGATAATGACTCTATCACCCTTTTTCATCTTTTTAAAAGGAATGGTCTTAGAGTAAACCTCTTCAAGCTCTTTTCCATAATACCATGTTTTGGTCGCTTTATATAGATCTTTTTTAAAGTCATTACTCTTTAGGCGTATAGAGATGGTCTTCTCAATAAGTTTATAGGGAATTGGCACATATTTTGCTCTCCACTCTTTTTTGTTCTTTTTAATCTGAAGCATCAGTTCATCTGAGATTGGAATATTGATGGTATCTATTCGACCTTTTTTTCGTAAAATAGAATAACTCTGCCCAGCATGAATCTCTTGAATTAGCTCTCTATCCTCTCTGTCCATATTGTAGTATATTTTTTTAGGGATATGGTATTTTTTTAGAAAACCTAAGAAGGTGAGTTTATTGCTCCATTTATACTCTTTAGCAATACTATTTTGAGTCAATAGAAGTAATAATACTACTATTAGATGTAGTGATTTAAAACGCATGTAATATCTTTATCTTTAAAATTTTAAGACATTTTAACGGAAACTATCTTAAATACATTTATAATAAAAGATGTTAAACTTCCAAAAAAAATTAAGGTTATCTATTGAAAAAATATATATTAAGTATTGATAGAGGGGTTCTATTTATGCTTTTAGCTTCATTCTCATTTGCTTTTATGGGTGGTTTTGCTAAAGTTGTTAGTCAAGTATTACCAGGGGTAGAGGTGACTTTTTTTAGAAATATTTTTGGTGTAGTATTGGTAGGGTATGCTATCTATAAATCCCCTCTAAAACAAAAAGGTGGTCGTCCTTTTTTACTTCTTTTCCGTGGAGCAATGGGGTTTATGGCACTGTTGGCATATTTTTATATTATTGCATATATCCCATTAGGAGAGGCAGTCACTTATAACAAAACCTCTCCCCTTTTTGTAGCTATTTTTGCCTACCTCTTTTTAGGAGAGAGGTTAAATATGTGGGCTATTTTTGCTATTATTTTAGGGTTTACAGGTATTGTCTTTATCTCTCAACCTTTTGGAGGAGAGTTTAATAAATATGATATTTTAGGAATTTTTTCAGGTCTTGGAGCTGCGTTAGCCTATACCTCAATTCGTGAACTTAGAGAGTTTTACGATACAAGAGCTATTGTTATGAGCTTTATGGGTGTAGGAACAGTAGCACCTCTTTTTTTTATGCTTATAACACCATATCTTGATGTACCTAAAAGTTTAGATTTTATCTTTTCACCATTTGTTATGCCCCAAGGGGTTGAGTGGCTCTATTTAACATTAATGGGTCTATCTGCTACTCTTTCTCAAATTTTAATGACCAAAGCGTATGAATATACCAAAGCAGGTATTGTTGGAACAATTAGCTATTCAAATATTGTTTTTGCTTTGATTATTGGAATAGTATTGGGTGATAAATTCCCAGATAGTTTAACCCTTTTAGGTATAATGTTGGTGATAATTTCAGGGCTAATTGTAGCCTTTTCTAAGGATAAAAGATGATATTAATAGCAGGTCCATGTGTACTAGAGAGTCGTGATAATGTGATGAGAATTGCAGAGTCATTAACTAAATATAATGAAGATTGTACCAAAGATTTCTATTTTAAGGCTAGTTTTGATAAAGCAAATAGAACTTCACTAGACTCATTTAGAGGACCTGGTATTGATGAGGGGTTAAAACTTCTTCAAGAGGTTAAAGAGCAGTTTGGTTTTAAACTCTTAACAGATGTTCATGACTATACTCAACCAGAAGCTGTAGCAGAGGTGGTAGATGTTCTTCAAATTCCTGCTTTTTTATGTCGTCAAACCGATTTGTTGGTAGCATCTGCTAAAACAGGAGCAACGGTAAATATTAAAAAAGGTCAATTTTTAGCCCCACAAGCTATGGAACACTCTGTAAAGAAAGTCTTAAAAACAAGAGGTTTTGATGGGGAAGCAACCTATGAAAATAGTAAAAAATATAATGTATGGTTAACGGAGCGTGGTTCAACTTTTGGTTATGGTAATTTAGTTGTTGATATGAGAGGGTTAAAACAGATGAGAGAGTTTGCCCCTGTTATTTTTGATGCTACCCATTCGGTTCAATCCCCTGCATCAGGTGGAGCAACATCAGGTGGAGACTCCTCTATGGTTCCCTATTTATCTCGTGCAGCAGCAGCTGTTGGTGTAGATGGTCTCTTTTTTGAGACACATTTTGACCCAACCATAGCTTTAAGCGATGGAGCAAATATGATAGAGTTGAAAAAATTAGATAGCTTAATAGAGCAGATAGATGCTATTCGTAGAGTTGTGGAATAAGCTTATTTAGCTATAATCACGCAAAATGAAATTTGAAGGTATAGAATGAACATCATTGAAGGTAATTTAGCAGTAGATAAGAGTAAAAAAGTAGCTATTATAAATGCACGATTTAATCACTTTATTACAGATAGACTTGTAGAGGGGGCAAAAGATGTCTATGTACGTCATGGTGGTAATAGTGATGATTTAGACCTCATTTTAGTTCCAGGTGCGTTTGAGATACCTTTTGCCTTAGATAGAGCATTAGCTTCAGGAAAATATGATGCTGTTTGCTGTTTGGGTGCTGTTATTCGTGGGGCAACTCCACATTTTGATTATGTATCGGCAGAGGCGACAAAGGGTGTAGCAAGTGCTACTATGAAACATGGAAAACCTGTAACCTATGGGGTGCTTACTGTTAATAGTATTGAACAAGCAATTGAGAGAGCAGGTACAAAAGCAGGTAATAAAGGTGGTGAAGCGATGGCTGGACTTATTGAGATGATGAATCTCTATACGGAACTTGAATAGTAGATAAAAAAGGTAAATATATAATATGGCAACACGACACCAAGCAAGAACAGCAGTAGTAGGTTTACTATATGCTTACGATTTAGGTAATACCGATATAGGTGACTTCTTTGATACTATTTTGGAAGAGGATAAGATTAGAAACAAACAACGAGAGTTCTCCAAAGCTCTTTTCTCTGGAACCATTAAAAATCTTTTAACAATTGATAGTGAGATACAAAAACACCTTAAAGATTGGGATTACCAATCTATTGGAAAGGTTGAAAAATCGATTATGCGTCTAGCAACCTATGAGATTATAATTGAGGGTACTGATAAGCGTATTATTATTAATGAAGCAATAGAGTTAGCAAAAGCATTGGCAGATGATAAATCTCCACGTTTTATTAATGCTGTTTTAGATGCTATTGGTAAAGAGGAGGTTGTTAAAATTGAAAAACCAGAAGAGAGAGAGTTACCAAAAGAGAAACCAGAGTAGTCTATTTCTATAATTGAAAAGGAAAAGGTATGAGTGAATTACTGAACCGACGAATGACCATTGATGAAGCTGTAGAGCTTATTGAGAGTGCAGACCTAAAAACTTTAGGTCGTATGGCAAGTGAGGTTAAGGCAAAACTTCACCCTAAAAAGGTAACTACTTTTGTAGTTGATAGAAATATTAACTACACCAATATCTGTTGGGTTGATTGTAAATTTTGTGCTTTTTATACACATGAGAAAAGAGAAGATGCTTACATTTTGACATTTGATGAGATAGATAAGAAGATAGATGAACTTTTGGCTATTGGTGGAACGCAGATACTTTTTCAAGGTGGTGTTCACCCAAAATTACAGATTGATTGGTATGAGGATTTGGTAGAACATATCTCTAAAAAGTACCCACAAGTCACCATTCATGGTTTTTCATCTATTGAGATTGACTATATTGCAAATCGTTCTCATATCTCTATTTCAGAGGTGTTAGCACGACTAAAAGCAAAAGGTTTAAGCTCTATTCCAGGGGCAGGGGCAGAGATTTTAAGTGATAGGGTTCGTGACATTATTGCACCTAAAAAACATGACAAAGACAAGTGGCTAGATGTGCATCGACAAGCTCATAAATTGGGTATAAAGTCAACTGCTACCATGATGTATGGCACAGTTGAGACAGTTCGTGAGATAGTAGAACATTGGGATTATGTACGTCAACTTCAAGATGAGACAGGTGGTTTTAGAGCCTTTATTATGTGGTCATATCAGAGTGACCATACGCAACTGAAACGTGAGCTACCAACTATTAGTAAAACTACACCTAATCAATACTTACGTTACTTAGCAGTGGCACGACTCTTTTTAGATAATGTTAAAAATATTCAAAGCTCTTGGGTAACACAAGGGAGCTATATTGGTCAGATGGCACTGAAATTTGGAGCTAATGATTTAGGTTCAACCATGATGGAAGAGAATGTAGTCTCTGCAGCAGGTGCAGCTAACTCTATGAATCAACAAGAGATGATTGAGCTTATTCGTGATGTGGGTGAGAACCCTGCAAAGCGAAATACAGCTTATGAGATTTTGGAGAGATTTTAATAAGTTATGATGAAAAGAGTACTATTTACACTATTAACGATACAAGGAATTTTAATGAGTGCTAATCTTAGCCAACTAAAAATTAATGAAACAGAGGTTCCCTTTATATTTGAAGAGGATAAAAACCTACCAATTGTCTCTATGCAGTTGATTTTTCAAAATGCTGGTTCTCTTAGCGATACTAAAAATGGGTTGGTAAATTTAACAGCTTCACTATTAAATGAGGGGACAAAAAAAGAGGGTAGTAGTGCTTTTGCAACTAAACTAGAGAATAGAGCTATCACCTTGAGTAGTCATGCTGGGCGAGAGACTTTTGTAATGGAGTTGGGTTCACTTAAAGAGGAGTTTCATGGAGCAGTAGAGAGAATGAGAGAGCTACTTAAAGACCCAAACTACTCTAAAGAGACACTAGAGAAGATAAAAATGCAAACCATAGGTGATATTAAACGCAGAGAGAGTGACTTTGATTATATCTCATCGTTAGAGTTAAGAAAGATGCTTTTCCCAAATACACCATTAGCTAAACCTGCTTCTGGAACAGTAGATAGTGTAGAGAGTATTACTTTAGATGATATAAAAAAAGAGATTAAAGATGTAATGGGTCTTGAGAATGCTATTGTTGTGATGGGTGGAGATATAGATGAGAAAGAGGCTAAAAAATTGGCAATATCTATCTTAAAGCAACTCCCCACTGTTAAAGTAAAAAAACTTCAAAATATGAAACCTATTGGTAAAAAAGAGTTAAAAGAGACAATCGTAAATAGCGAACAAGCCTATATCTATTTTGGTGCACCTCTTAATATCTCTTATGACTCAAATGAGTCTCATTTAAGTCGTGTCTCCTCTTTTATTTTAGGAAGTTCAGGTTTTGGTTCACGTATGATGGAGGAGATAAGAGTTAAAAAGGGGTTGGCATACTCTGCTTATAGTCGTTACAACATTAACAAAACTTACTCCTATTTCTCTGGTTATCTTCAAACAAAAATTAAGACAGGTAAAGAGGCTGTAGAGTCTGTAAAGGAGGTAGTAGATACCTTTATTAAAAAGGGTGTAACCAAAGAGGAGTTAGAGTCAGCAAAGCAGTTTTTATTAGGTTCTGAACCACTTAGGAATGAGAGACTCTCTCAACGCCTTAATCGTGCTTTTCATGAGTTTTATAATGGTAAAAAATTAGGAGCATCGAAAGAGGAGTTAACAAAGATAGAGGCTATTAAGTTAGAGGAGTTAAATGCTTTTATTAAAAAGCATAGTGAAATAGGAGAGCTATCTTTCTCGGTAGTAACAGGGAAAGAGAAGTAGTCTCTCTCTTAAATAAGTGCTTCAGCTAAAACTTCATCTATGACCGATACAGGAGTGATGGTCATAGACTCTTTAACTTCATCTGGAATCTCATCTAAATCACGTTCATAGTTTTTGTCAGGTATTAACGCTTTTGTAACACCAGCTTTATGTGCTGCAATTAGTTTCTCTTTAAGCCCACCAATAGGTAGAACTTTTCCTGTTAAGGTTAGCTCTCCTGTCATGGCAATGCTGTTATCTACCCTTTTTTCAGATAAGATAGATGCGATTGCAACTGCCATGGTAATACCAGCACTAGGTCCATCTTTTGGAGTAGCACCTTCAGGTACATGTATATGTAAATTGAACCGTTTATATATCTCATTTTTATCTATAGTATCTATGTTTTCACTCTCTTTACTATTTAGAGGAATAGTTGATTTGTCTATCTCTAAGATACCCTTTTCGATAAGTATTTTAACCACTGAAAAAGCAATATGTGCTGACTCTTTCATAACATCTCCAAGGCTACCTGTTAGGGTTACTGTACCTTTTCCTTTGAGTTTTATTGCTTCTATTTTAAGTACATCTCCACCTACAGCTGTCCATGCAAGACCATTGACTACACCTACTAAAGGGTGTTTATCAATAGCAGAGATTTCAAACACTTTTTTTTCAGCAAACTCAGGTAAATCTTTGATTTTAATTTTAATCTTTGTTCTATTCTCATCTAAAAGCAGTTTGGTGGCTACTTTTCTCATTAAAGTAGCAATTTTACGACGTAATCCACGAACTCCAGGCTCTCTAGTATATTCATCAATAAGAAGTTTAAGTGCTTTGTCAGTAATCTCAAACTCATCTTCATTTAGAGCATGTTTTTTAAGCTCTTGAGGAATTAGGTACTGTTTTGCAATCTCTAGTTTCTCATTTGGGGTGTAAGAGCTAACTTCAATAAACTCCATACGGTCACGAAGTGGAGCAGGGATAGCTCCTGCATCATTTGCAGTAGCAATAAAAATGGCTCTACTTAAATCGATATCAAAATTTAGGTAGTAGTCACGGTACTCTTTGTTCTGTTCAGGGTCTAAAATTTCTAAAAGTACAGCTGTTGGGTCACCACGGTGGCTACGTCCTACTTTATCAATCTCATCTAAGACAATAACAGGGTCCATGCTTTTTGCTGTAATAAGCCCCTGAACTAAACGCCCTGGCATTGCTCCTACATAGGTTCTTCGGTGTCCTCTTAGCTCATTGACATCTTCTAGTCCACCAAGGGCAACTCTTACCAATGGGCGACCTAGTGCTTTAGCTATAGAGTTTGCCAAAGAGGTTTTTCCTACTCCTGGAGGTCCAAAGAAACAGAGAATTGTGCCAGAGTTTCCCTCTAACTCTATATCTCTTTTTTCAGCCAATTCACGAACTGAAAAAAACTCTACAATTCTCTCTTTTGGCTTATCTAAAGAGAAGTGGTCTTGGTTGAGTCTATTTTTTACATCAATAACTTTAAGATTTTTATCTGTCATCTCTCCAAAAGGAAGCTCAAAAACCCACTCCAAATAGGTCTGTATCTGACTAGCATCTGAAGAGTCTGGATGCATACGAGTAAAACGATTTAACTGCTTCTCTATCTCTTTAAAGGTATCTTCTACAACATGAGGTTTTATAGCTTCAAGTTTTTCTCTAAACTCCTCTATCTCCTCTTCTCTTTGGGCATCTTCACCTAACTCTTTATTTATCTCTTTTATCTGCTCTTTTAAAAAGTACTCTTTATTTGTCTGCTCAATTTTACTATGTACTTTGGAGCGAATCTCACGTTCAACACGTGCTGATTCTATCTCTGTAACAATAATATCTATAACTTTTAAGAGCCGTTGTTCAATGTCATCATTGGCATAGAGTTCATAAGCTTCTGTTTTGGAAAGTTTAAGTAGAGAGGAGACTAAATCGACAATACGATAAGGGTCATTAGTCTCTGAGATAGTTCTTAGTAAATCTGAAGGAATAGAGTTATTCATTTTTGATAGAAGTTTCATCTTCTCATTGAGTATTCCTATCAATGCTGATATTTTTAGCTCCTCAAAAGGTTTGTTTTCTAAAAGATTTACCATAGAGCTTTGAAATATAGTATCATCTATCTCTATTGTCTCTAAATCTCCAATAAGTTCTCCTCGTGCTAACCCTTGAAAAAGAATCTTTACACGACCATCTGGAATGTTGACTTTACGCATAATGGAGCCAATAACTCCTATTTTATAAATATTCTCCTCTTCTCTTAAACCCTCTTCTCCCTCTTTGGTTGTGGTGAGTAGAATTAGAGAGTTCTTATCCATAGCAAAAGTTGCAGCATCAATATCCTCTTTTTTGGTTAAAAATATTGGGCTAATCATAAATGGATAGAGGAAAAGGTTATCCTCTATAATAACAGGTAGTTGTGTTGGAAATGGTTCGTAGTTACTTAGTTGCATTTGACCTCTCTATTAGTTGAAAATGCTCTCAAAAAAACTAACTTCTGGTGCTTTAATGTCAGTCATATTGAGTGGTGAATTTTTATTTTTATTTTTGTATATTTGTGATGCTTTCTCTTTGCCCAATCGATGATATAGGTTAGATATATTCTCATTAAGCATATATTGTGCCATCTGAAGACGCACTTGAATGGTATTAACAATAGGTAGATAGATTGAGTTAGGATAGCTTTTAACAAACTTATCTACATTTGCAAGTGTATCAAGCATTAATTTTTGCTCTTTATTTATATTTTTAATACCTAAAAAGGCTGCTTTAATTTTCAAAAATTTTGCCTGTTCTATCTTACTTCCTGATGCATATTTTTTAAGGTACTCATCAAGATAGTAATCAGCCATAATATAGGCTTGGTCTTCCATATGTGCTTGTGCTAAAATCATGGTGGCTGTAGGGAGTAGAGGTGAACGAGTATGCTCACTACGCAACGAAATATAAAGGTTATCTGCTTTATCTAAGTTTGAAGATGCAACCTCTTTGGCAATACTTTTATACCAGTAGAGTGCTGGTTTATCATACTCTTTAACGGCATCTTTGTTGCTACAACCCACAATAAAAAGAGCAAGTATTAGAAGAGCTGTAATGTTTTTTATATTAATTTTCATCATTAACCTTATATATAGGACTTATTTTAAAAAAATATAATACCTCAATATCTATTATATTTTGCTATAATCACCAAAAATCAACAGATAAAGGGAGCTTTATTTTGACATTAACAATTATTGGGGCAGGAGCAATGGCAGTAGCTATGGCTCATGGATTAAAAGATAAGTATGAGTTGGAGTTTGTAGCAAGAGATATCTCTAAATTAGAAGAGTTAAAAGAGGAGTTTTCTGCAAATATTTATGCACTAAAAGATTTTGATATAAGCGATAAAAATATTTTATTAGCTGTAAAACCTTATGCACTCTCATCTGTTTCAGTAGAGGTAAAAGGTGAAGCTAAGAGTATCTATTCGGTTCTTGCAGGAACTACTTTAGAGGCTTTACGAGAGAGTCTCTCTGCCAAAAACTACATTCGAGTAATGCCCAATGTATCAGCTAAGTTTCAATCTTCTACTTCTGTAATTACAGGAGATAAGAGTAAAAAAGATGAATCATTAGAGATATTTTCAGCTATTGGAGATACCTTTTGGGTAGATAGCCAAAAAGAGATAGATATAGCTACAGCAGTAGCAGGTAGTGGTCCAGCACTTTTAACTTTAGTAGCAGAGGCTATGATGGACGGTTTAGTTAAAGAGGGAATGAAAAGAGTTGATGCCATAGCTATTACAAACTCACTATTTAAGGGCTTTGCACCTCTTATATCTTCTGCCCACCCTGCTATAATAAAAGATAGTGTAATGAGTCCAGCAGGAACAACAGCTGCTGCCTATGGAGCTTTGGAGGAGGGAGCAGTTAGAGGTTCATTTATAAAAGCTATTGGGGAGGCATTTAAAATAACTCAAAGATGAAAATATTAAATTTATTTTAAATAAATAAAGTATATTAAACTTTAAGAAATATAATATATATTATAATTGATAATTAATATTTCTTGAAGGAATACCCCATGCAAAATTTTTTTAAACGCTTTATATTTATATTTACACTATTTTTCTCCTCTCTACTTTTTGCTGATGGAACAGATATTACTATTTCCATAGCTGACTCGGATAGCGATGAGAGTAGTGGAGA
>JALSQJ010000012.1 GCA_026985495.1 Campylobacteraceae bacterium | reverse complement strand
AAGTAACAAATGAATATATTATTAAGTGTTACTTTTCTTCATAATGTAATTTAATTCCTTTAGAGGTCATAACAAATCCAGAGATATTTATTTTACCTTCATGTACCATATTATGGTGTTTTTTACAGAGTGGAATAAGATTATATTTATGATTTTTATACATTGCTCCAATCATACCTGCATCATTTGCAAGATTTTGTTCTGCAATATGGTGTATATCTTCTACATTTTCATCACATAAAGCACATTTTGTAACATATAAGTTTTTATTGTAGCGACTACGTTTTTTAGAGGTTAGTTGTTTGAGTTCAGAACTTTTGCCTAAGAGAGTCTCTCTAATCTCATAAGCATTTTTTAGAAAGGTTTTGTCCATATGTAGCGATTTTGCAAACTCTAAACCATAGAGTGATGACCCCATTCCTAGTTGTAGCTGACGGTTGTAGATAAGGGTGTCACTCTCTTCATCGTAATTAACTCCTAAATGAAGAAAAATAAGTGAATCTATTTTTTGTAACTGCTCAATATTTTTAAGTTGATGTAGATGAGTTGCAAAAATAAATGTTGAGTTGAGTTTAATAAGTTTTAGAATAGCTCCTGCCACAATAGCAAGACCTGACTCTGTTTCAGTTCCTTGTGAGATTTCATCTCCTAAAATAAGACTACGTTCAGTAGCACGATTAAAGATATTTTTTAACTCCATCATCTCTACAGAAAAAGTAGAGAGACCTTTGTATAGGTTGTCTTGTGAGACAATACGGGTAAATAGTTGGTCATACATACCCAACTTTAACTCAACAGCAGGAACAAAAAAACCAGCCTGTGCTAGAATAACACTTATACCAATACTCTTCATAAGCGATGATTTACCAGAGGAGTTTATGCCGTAGAGCAGTACCCCATTTACCTTAGTACCATTACTAGCATTTAGGGTTATATGGTTGTGATTGGTCTTTATTCCCTCTCCTAAATATATGTCATTAGGAACATAGACTCCTCGTTGTTCATTAGCTTCAATAATTGGGTGTCTAAGAGCAATTGCCTCATAGGCATTATGGGCAGTTTGAAGTTTAGGGCGTGTTAGATTCATACTCTTTGCACACTTAGCATTGGAGATAGCCACATCTATATTGGCGACAAAAACAATAAGTTCATCAAGTAGGTGAGAGAAACGGTTCTCTAAGGAGAGTAGTGTTTTAAGATAACGCTCTTTGACTAGAGATACCAGTTTTATTTGATTGTTTTCAAAGTTTTGTGTCACCTCTTCAAAGAGTTTAGAGTTTATCTTAACACTATTTTTTAGCTGTTTATATTGAAAATCTTTAAAGAAGTAGTGTACTCCATCAACGGTAACAAAGGACTCTTTTAACTCTTTCTCTATCATTGTAAAACGGTTTTTAGTAAGGTTAATGGAGTACCCTTCACTCTCTAGGTAGCCAATATCAGCATAGCCATTTTTGGTAGAGGTTATAAGCTTATTCTTCTCAAATAGTTGATTTATATGTTTTGATACCTTTTGGAGTTTTGCTATCTCTTTGGTTTGTCTCTTTAAAATAGTATCTATAGTAGGGAAGACACCATCTTTAAAAATATTGTCATCTATTTGGTCAATACGAAACTTTGCACATATTTCAAGATTAAAAGTCTGCTCGAGATATGCTTTAAACTCATTGACCTCTATTAAAAGATTGCTCTCTATATCAATATTATGCTCTTGTGCATTGTTGAGTAGGTTGATAATGGCTATAAGTGACATAATAATATAGGTTAGCTCAACTGGATGAAGCTTTTGAAGTTTAATTCGTCTGCTAATACGTTCTAAATCATAAATATTCTTTAGGTGTGTGTCATACTGCTCACTATAGGGCATTAGCTTTTCTGTTAAATCGTAACGCTCTTCCAAAATCTCTTTGTCAATAATGGGTGAGAGCAATCGCTCTTTTAGGAGTCGTTTCCCAAATGCTGTAGAGGTTTTGTCAATAAGCTCTAATAGTGTGGTATCGGTTCTATTTTTTGATATAACTCCCAACTGTTCTAAGGCGTTATTTCCTAAGTATAGATAGCGACTCTCTCCTAAAAATATTGGACGGTTCATCTTCTCTATAATCACTTCATCATGTTCAATAATAAACTCAATTAGTATTGCTAATGCTTCTGTTGTATAGGGGTAACGCTCCAAATCTAGGTACTCAATGGGTGATAGAAAAGAGTTTATTGAATAGACACGTTTAAAGAGTTCATTTTGATAAATAACTTTACAATGTTTATTATTGAATGAGGTAGAGAATTGTCCTAACTCTAGGTAGTTACTTAGCCACTCTTTGTCAATATTTTTGTTTTGTAGAGTAACAATAGTCTCTGCTGTGTTGTAGGTTTGTAAAAGATTAAATAGCTCATCAAGTGCATATGTTTTATCCTCTCTATTTGAGTGCATCTCATTGACAATAGTTTTACCTGTGGTAACATCAATCGCAGCATAACCAACTGAGTAAACTCCTTGGTTCTCATCGACTATGATTGAAACCAAGTTGCTCTCTACTGTTTCAGTCTGATACTCAAAATTGGTTCCAGGTGAGATAATATTAGAGATATAACGTTGTATATTAGGAGGTGTACCTTTTTGTTTAACCATAACAATAGTATATTTTTTTCTATTAATGAGTCTGCTAAGATAACGCTCTATAGAGACAGTAGGAACACCTGCTAATAGAGGATTTTGAACAGAGTTCTCTAAAATAGATTTATTTTTACGGGTTAGTTGAATATTAAGTAGCTCTGCTATCTCTTTAGCTTTACCAATTTTTAGCTCATCGTTATTGACCTCATAAAGTTCAAAAAAGCTTCCAATCTCCATAAGAATTATGGTATTTTCTCCATATTTTGACTCAAAATGTTGTTGTAGGTCAAAGTATATCTCACTAAGAAGTTTACCTTTGCTAGAGAGAATTTTTGCAGATGTTTCCAAACTATAAAGCCCTAATTATTAAAGTTGGTTATTTTATCTTTTTAGGGGTTATAGAATGGTTATTTTATGTTATTAATTTGAGTGACGTTTAGTATATTTGTCATAATGATAGATATCATCTCTAAACTCTAACTCCCCATTTTTGTTCATACCAGCTGTTAAATAGACTAGATAGATAGGTAGTTTTTTGCTCATATTAAGTTGTCTCTTATGTTTTCCTTTTAGTATTTTTTTAGATTTTTTAAAGTTTACCTTTTTATCAAATGTAGAGATGGTTTTTAAGAGTTTCTCTGGTTGAGAGAGTCTTACACAACCATGTGAAAATGCACGAACACTCTTTTTAAAAAGATACCTTGTAGGTGTATCATGAAGATAGACCGAGAATCTATTTGGAAATTTAAATTTAATTTTACCCAAGGCATTTCGTGGTCCAGGTGGTTGCATAAGACGGTAAGGGAATTTCTGCCCACTATAGAGATAATCTTCCCAGTAGAGAAAAGAAGTATTTATAACTCTAGAGTTTTCATCCCATGTTCTATGTGCCTCTAATCCTTGCTTTCTTAGATAGTTGGGATTTTTTATCATTGCAGGGATTATCTCTCTTTTTACAATGCCTTCAGGAACTTTCCAATATGGGTTTAAGACAATAAATGAGATTTTTTGACTAAAAATAGGAGTAGGGTGAGTACGTTTACCTACAATAACCCGTAATTTTTGTTTGCTTTGATTGTTCTCAATATAGTGAAGCATAAACTCTGGAATATTGACAACTATATAGCGTTTTAGCTCCTCTCTTGGTAGCCATTTAATTCGGTCTATATTGAGTAGAACTTTTCGTATTTTCTCATCAACACTCATATTTAAAGCTCGTTTTGTACCTTTACCCACTACACCATCTACAGCTAAACCATGACGTTTTTGAAACTTTTTTACAGCAATATCTAAACACTCATCAAAAAGAGCATCTTTATCAATATGGGTGCTATTACTTTCATTATTATCTTCATTTTTGAATGTTATATTGTTGTCGCATGTTTGGTAGTCTCCTGAGACTGTTAGTCGTTTACGAAGTTGTTTTACAATATCACCACTACTTCCTAGTTTAAGTTTTTTTGATTTAGGTAATTTCTCCCACCCACCACTCTTTTTTATAGTAGTAAGTCTCTTTAATGCTTCTATTAGTCCAGCATAACCAAATCGATTTGGAGTAATCTCTTCTATTGTTTTGTTAATATCATTTTGAGTTAGAAGCTTAGAGATATTATATGGTGCTTTTGTTCTAATCCAGTTAGCATTGATTTTATATCTTTTTAGTGATGAGAGTTTGTAAGAGAATTTTTTCCACTCAATCTCACCATAAAGAGTATGTTTAAGGTAACTATAGTAGAGCGAGGTTAGTTTTAGCTCATTTCGTAATCGTTGAAAATTTGTCATATTTTCATCTAATTTTTTCTCTAAAAGATGAAACTGTTTTATAATTACTCCATTGGGATTAAGTGTTAAATCATTTTTGATTTGAGAAAAGAGTTCACTACTTTTGCTACTATTTATCTCATTTGAGACTATCCATAATGTTTTATAGTTATGTTTTTTATAAAATTTTTTTAAAAATCTCTTATGTGGAATACCTTTTAAGAGCTTGATAGACTCTTTTTTGAAACTCCTCTTTAATGCATAACTACTGTTACTCTCTAAAGAGTTATTTATATCTTTTATAGGCATAGATATAAGAGAGAGCGTTGAGATAATAAGAAATAGAGAGATATTTATTATATTTGACATAGTTAGCCCCTAAGAGATTTTAAACCTAAGTTTGAGGGCTAAGTATAGTCTAAACTCAAAAAGAAAGCAATCTTTTTTATTAAAAAAATAGTTTTAATCTATGTTACGTTTCTGTTTTGCATCATACCCATAAACATCAGGTAGATAGTGAAGCAACCCATCACTTTTAATACGAGCTGTTAAGTAAACAATATGTATAGGAACATGATGAGACAAGTTAAGTTGAGTCTTTACTTTTCCTTGTAAAATTCGTTTTGCTCTATTATAATTTACAGAGCGTTCATATTTTGCAAATGTTGCTAAGAGTGCTTTTGGTTGAGCAATACGAATACAGCCATGAGAAAAGGCTCTAAACGATTTTTTAAAGTATTTTTTTGCAGGAGTATCATGAATATAAACTGCAAATTGATTTGGAAATTTAAATTTTATTTTTCCTAAAGCATTCTTCTGTCCAGGTGGTTGCATAAATTTATACTTTTTCAGTTGCCCCGTTCTTAAGACTCTTGCCCAATCTATTTTAGAGGTATCTATTGGTGGACGTTTAAAATTATAATTTCTACGCACCTCGTAGCCTCGTTGCTCAAGATAGTTTGGATTTTTTAACATTTTAGGAATCATCTCTTTTTTGACAATACTATTAGGAATAAGCCAATATGGGTTTAAAACAATATAAGAGATTTTATTTGAGAAAATTGGTGTATGGTGTGTTTTATCTCCCACAACAACACGCATAGTAAGCTT
>JALSQJ010000011.1 GCA_026985495.1 Campylobacteraceae bacterium | reverse complement strand
CTATACGTTTTTGTATATATTGAAATTTAGTATAAGAGCTATATTGATTAAAATTATTCTCTTCTAAATGTCTGCTATTATCACTCTTTTTATTGTTGAAATCTATATTATTTTTTGAATTAAATAAATTAACAGTTTTAAAATGAACTTTTGACTTATCTAATTGAATCTCTTTATCATTTTTTTGAATGGGAAACGTCACATTAACTCCTACTAAAAGTTTATTATCTCTATTAACTTTATATTCTAACTAAAATTAAATTAATATGTTATAAATTATAGGTAAATAGATATAAATATTAAATAATATTTTTTTTTATTAAAATTACTCCTCCAATGCCTCTAAATATTTCTTAATAACAATCTTCTCATCATATTCACGCTTCATTTTTTTTCGACTCTCTTCTCCCATTTGCAATCTTTCCACAGGAGTTAACTCCAAGAACATCTCAATTTTCTCTACCAAATCTTTAGAGCAACGTGGCTTACATAAAAATCCATTAATACCATGTTCAACAACATCACGACACCCAACATTATCTGTAGTAATAATTGGTTTACCACTGCTTCCACTCTCAAGCAGTACTTTTGGTGTCCCTTCTCTATAGTAAGAGGGCAAAACGATGCAGTCTGCTGTTGCAATAACTTCATCTACTCTATCAGTCACCCCTAAATAGTTAACAATCCCCTCATTAACCCACTTATCCATCTCATGTTTTGTAATAGCTCCTGGGTTCTCTACCTCTAAAAAACCTAAAAGAGAAAACTCAACATTCGGATACTTAGCTTTAATTACCCTCGCAGCTTCCACATACTCATTAATCCCTTTTTCCCATATCATTCTTGCAATAAGTAAAAACCTTATATTTTTACTCTCCTCTTTATATCGTGGTTTAAATCTTTCCGTATCGACACCTGAACCAGGTAAAATATCACATTTATAGGATTGAACAATCCCTTGATTAACAAAGAAATCACAATCTTCTCTATTTTGGAAAAAGACTCTCTTTGCTCTCTTTTGAGATGTTTTATATAATAATTTAGCAATTTTAGTAATAAAATTTTCATCTATAAATAGTGTTCCTAATCCTGCAATATTATTAACTATTTTTATATTTAATAGACTAGCAACAAATGAACCGTAAATATTAGGTTTAATAGTATATTGGAGAATATATTCTGGAGATATTTTTTTAAAGAGTCTATAAAACTCATACATTGTTTTTATATCCTCTAAAGGATTTACTCCTTGTGCATTCATTTTTATCTCATGAAACTCAAACCCCTCCTCTATTATTTTTTGACTATATTGGTCATATGGTGCAATTGCAACAACCTCATATCCAGAATCTCGCATTGCGAACATTAAAGATAAACGAAAATTATATAAATTCCATGATAGATTAGATACTATCGCTATTTTCTTTTTCAAAATTAATTTTCCTTTAAAATATTAAATTAATACATTATACTATATTTAACTTAAATAACATTTTACAATATTAAACAACATTATACAATAATTACCTTTTGTAACACAAAAAAGATAAAAAATATCTAATTAAGAGTAAATTTATCCTATTTAAACTATAATCCTAAATATTTAAACAAGTAAGGAATTAAAATGGCAACAGTAACATTTAAAAATGACATCGTATGTAACCTAGCAGGTACAGAATTAAACGTAGGTGACACAGCACCAGTAGTAACAGTAGTAAACTGTAACCCAATGCTTCAAGATGAGCAAGTTGGTGGAGAGGGTAAAGTTCAACTAGTAATTGCAGTACCTTCATTAGACACAGGTGTTTGTGATGCAGAGACTAGAAGATTTAACACAGAAGCAGCGTCTCTTGATGGTGTAGAGGTAATAACAGTATCTATGGATTTACCATTTGCTGCTGCTAGATGGTGTGGAGCTGCTGGAATTGAAAACATTAAAGTATGTTCAGACTTCAGAAATAAAGATTTTGCAAACGCGTATGGTGTTCTTTTAGCTGATGGTCCTTTAGCTGGTGTAACTGCAAGAGTTATCTTTGTAGTTGGTAAAGATGGTAAAATTGCTTATAAGCAAACTGTTCCTGAAATTACTCAAGAGCCTAACTATGAAGAGGCTTTAGCTGCTGCAAAAGCTGCTCTTTAATCTTCACTTTTACAAATCTCTTTAGAGGTTTGTACCTCTTCTTTCCTTTTTAAACTTTCGCTATAATACTCCCAATGAGATACACAGAAAAACAGATAGAGAAATATCAACGTCAACGCTACATTACTTTTTTAGAGAAAGTTACCAAGAACCTTTTTAAAATGTTCCGTGATGAGAAGACCACCCAAGAGATTTTCCTAAAAAAGTTTAAAGAGCTTACTAAAAAAGTAGATGAACAAGTAGAGATTAAACTCAACTCTGAATACCATCAACAGATGAAAAGCTATATAGAACATCTTAAAATAGAGATTACCCATGAAGATTTTGATTTAGAAGATATTCGTGAAGCCAATATGACTCTGCTTAATAGACTTCAAAAACTGAAAAATGGTACCTCTTACAAAAAAGATAAACACAAACATAAGAGTAGAAATCAAGATTGGGGTTAGAGTATCTTAACCTCCTCTTCTAAAACAATCCCGAACTTTTCAAACACTCTATTTTTTGCTAAGTCTATCAAGTACTTAGCATCTTCAAATGTTCCCCCATTATGGTTTACCAAAAAGTTAGCATGAACCTCACTCCACTGCATTGCCCCTCGACTAACCCCTTTAAGTCCAACCTCTTGAATTAACCGTCCAGCGTAATCTCCTTCTGGATTTTTAAAAGCAGAACCAGCTGAGGCTATTTTTGGTTGGTTTGAACGAACTGAAATTAGCTCTTGAAGCAACACTTTATCAAACCCTTTTTGAACCTTAAACCTTACTTCTGTAGCTACACCACCAAGCTTTGCAAAACGGTAGCCATACTCTATATCTTCTTTAGAAACCCAAACACCATCTATCTTAATCTCTTCTAAAATATTAAATATTTCATACACCTTAACCCCTGCATTCATCGCAATCATTCCTCCTAATGAACCAGGTAGTTTCGCTATAAATTCAAACCCTGCTAAATCATTTTTTTTAGCAAATGATAGTATCTTTCCTGTGGGAGTTGCACAACCAATGGTTAAAATATTATCTTCTAGCTCTATAAATGAAAAATCTTTAGAGAGCATCATAAGAGGTGGAGGAGTTGCAGAGACCAATAGGTTATTAGCATGACCAATTATTGTTCTATCATTAGGAATTTCATCATTTCGCTCTAACATTAAAACTTCTATTGGCACACCCACTTTGATGCTTGAAAATTTACTAAAATCTATGGTTTTAAAGTACATATCAACTATTCCGTAGAACTTCATACTCTATAGGAATAAGATAATCCTCACTCTTTAAAGGTTCAGAAAAAATTCTATTTTTATAACCAATCTCATAAAGTTTATCTAATGCCTTTAACTGCAAAGAAGATAGCTCTACTGACTCATCAGATGCATACATATCAAGATATTTAATAAGCATCTCATCGGAAATTCTTACTAACGAATCCTTTTCAAGTTTAGCACAAAGCTCCTCTTTTCGTTTGTTTGCTACTTTAACACCATCAATAAGTATATTTTCAATATCTATAGCACGATTTAAAGGTAATGAGCGTCTTATAGCCATACCACCAAGAGGTAAAGGTAACCCCCCTCCTGCTAGTTCCACCCAAATATCCCAAAGCTCCTTTTCCACCTCTAAAGAGCTATCAAAATCTAAAATAGACTCATGAATAAGTACACCAGCATCAACTTCACCATTTACCACTGCCATCTCTATATCTAAAAAATCCATATAGATAGGTCGTGCTTGGGGGTAATAAATCTTAAATAACATCGCATTGGTAGTATATTCACCAGAGAGGGCAACTTTAAAATTTCGTTTAAGCATTTTATCTTTACGTTTTATTAGCTTAGGTCCATACCCATCTCCAAAACTTACTGCTGTTCGAAGCATGGCATACTCATTTTTAATAAAAGGATACATTCCAAAACTAAT
>JALSQJ010000010.1 GCA_026985495.1 Campylobacteraceae bacterium | reverse complement strand
TTTTGGTAAAGGTACAGTAGTACGTTTAGGAGACAAAGTAATAGAACCTATCGCAGCTATTAGTACAGGCTCAATTGGTCTTGATATGGCATTAGGAATTGGTGGTGTTCCAGAGGGAAGAGTCATTGAGATTTATGGACCAGAGAGTTCAGGTAAGACTACTCTTGCTCTACAAATTACAGCCTCTGCACAAGCTGATGGAAAAGTATGTGCCTTTATTGATGCAGAACATGCTCTTGATGTACTTTATGCTAAAAATTTAGGTGTAGATGTAGAGAACCTATTGGTATCTCAACCCGATTTTGGAGAACAAGCACTTGATGTTCTTGAGACATTAGCCCGTTCTGGAGCTGTTGATGTAATTGTAGTTGACTCTGTAGCTGCACTTACACCAAAAGCAGAGATAGAGGGTGAAATGAGTGATTTACAAGTTGGACTTCAAGCTCGTCTAATGTCTAAAGCACTTAGAAAGATTACAGGAGTTCTACACAAAACAAATACCACTGTTATTTTTATTAACCAAATTCGTATGAAAATTGGAATGATGGGGTATGGGAGTCCAGAGACAACTACTGGTGGAAATGCTCTTAAATTTTATGCTTCAGTTAGAATTGATGTAAGAAGAGTAGCAACACTTAAACAGGGTGAATCACAAATTGGTAATCGTGTTAAAGCAAAAGTGATTAAAAACAAAGTTGCTCCACCATTTAGACAAGCAGAGTTTGATATTATGTTTGGAGAGGGTATCTCTATGGAGGGTGAGTTGGTTGACTATGGTGTAAAACTAGATATCATTGACAAATCTGGTGCTTGGTTTAGTTATGGTGAGAAGAAGCTTGGACAAGGTAAAGAGAATGTTAAACTTAAGTTCAAAGAGGATATTGCTCTTCGTAATGAGATAGAGGCTAAGATTAAAGAGGCACTTGGGATTACAAGTATGCTTACCATGGATACTAATGATATAAAAGATAGTGATGAATAGTTACATTTTTATAAAAAGAAACATAAAAACATAATAAAATTATATTTTTTAAAATTTATGTTACAAAAATTTCTGAATTTTAAGTTAAATACCTATAATAGGCAAAGTTTAACTAAATAATTAAGAGTAACCCTATAAAATAGAGCTATTTATTTTATAGGGAGCTACATCTATGTTTCAACTATCTAAATTTTTTCTTATCTTCTCTACTCTATTTTTTGTAAATTGCTCATCTATTGTTCACAAACCAACTTTAACACTATCAAAGAGTAAAACATATGTTATCTCATCATTTTGGAACTACACTCAAACACCCATGGCAGGACTTAAAGCAGCCTCTATTGTTGAGTCAGTTTTGTCAAAAGAGAGTATTATGCTCCATTCACTTATTGAGGGGAGCGAAAAGAGTAACCTAACTAAAAATAAAATTAATTTTTTAAAAGAGCAGATTAATTTAGCAAAACAACTTAAAGCCAACTACCTTATTACAGGAGAGGTGCAAGAGTGGCGTTATAAAAAAGGTATAGATGCACAACCTGTCGTAAGCTACAGCATCAAAGTAATCGATCTATCAAATAGTAGAACTATCTACAATGGTGTTATTGCTAAAAGTGGTTGGGGTGACAAATCTATTGGGGTTGTAGCACAAGAGATTGCTCAAGAGATTATTCCAAGTTTTACAGACTAAAATATTATGACACTTAAAAGACAATCAAAACTTTTTCAAACCTTTGAGGTTGTAGCCTTTGCACTACTTATTGTAGTTGCAGGACTATATATCGATGAGAAAGACCCTCTACTTATTCACTACAACTTCTCTTTTTTGGTCTTATGGTTAGCTGTTGTAACCCTATTTTATGGATTAACTATGGGGCTACTTATGTGGACACTCTTAGCCATTGTCTCCTTTTTTGCCTATGCCAATGACCCTATCTTTACATCGATTATCTTAGAGAACTTATTTTTTGTATTTCTCTATGGTTTTTTCTTCTCTAGCCTACATGAAGAGATGGATAAATATAAGATAAAAACCAAATATCTACAACTTAGACTTAAAGAGTTAACCAATGCCTTCTTTACACTAAAGATTTCACATGACAAATTAGAGTCTATCTACATTACCCAACCTGCCTCTTTTAGGTTTGTTATCTCTGAAATTTTAGAGAGTTCAGAGCATAATATACCAAAAGAGAGTGCTAAAAATACACTAAGAGTCCTCAAAAAGTTCTTTGCTGTTAATAGTGCTATGATATGGAGGGTTAAAAACAATAAGCCTCACCACATCTTTGCATCTATTGGTAATAGCAATGAGACTATTGATAAAAATGATAAGCTTATAGAGGAGGCATTAAGTCAAAAAAAGCCTATATATCTTAATGATTTAGAAGATAAAGAGCAGACCTCCTATATATATGCTATTCCATTTATAGATAAAAGAGATAGTATAGTTGCTATTTTAATTATTAAAGAGATACCTTTTCTCTTTTATAATGAAGATACACTTCTTAAAATAAATGTAGTCTTTAACTATATCTGGACAGAGTACAAGAAGAGAGCCTCTCTTGATAGAATTGAAAATAGTAAACATGAAAATAGTATTGATTTAAAAAATGAGAACCATGAGCGTCAAGATATTGTTGACTTTAAACTAGAGATTGCACGTCTAAATAATATATTAGATGGATTTAAAATTGACAGTCGAGTCTATCTCCTTGCTACTGATAACAAAATAGTACATCAAGAGATTGATGATTTTCTATACAATAGTGATTTTTTAGATATTTTAGACCAATATATTGCTATTGAGTGTGGAGAGAGCTATATTCACTTTGTTCTCTTTCCTTTTGTTGCAAACCCAGAAATGTATGAGAGGTCAAAAGAGTTAGATTATGCATTAGAGAACCAACTTAAACTTGAAGAGCTAGAGAGAGAGTTACCAAGACAACTATCACCAAAAGATTATAGCTCAATTATAAAAAAACATACTAGCGTTAGAAACTTTAATTCACTTATTGAGGAGTATAGTTGTGTGGAGTAGTCCAAACATAGAGTATGTTAAAGAGTTACTTCTTGCTACAAACTCCCCACAAAATCTACTGCTATTTATTGGAATAGAGATACTTTTTTGGATAGTCATCTCCTATCTTCTTATACTCTTTATTCCTAAAAAGTTTAAAGCACACAAAAGAGAGATTTTTCTCTTTTTCATTGTTATCAATGTAGGATTTCTCTTTATTGGAGTTATCCTTACACTTATTATGATATTTTTTGCTCTTACATGGGCAACACAAAAAGAGAGTCACCCAAACTATGAGATGGTTGACTTTGAGGAGTATATTTCAGAGTTTCCTATGGTCTATAGTAAATTTCAAGAGGGGCTTTTGATAGCAGAGGGGAAGCAGAGCCGTAAAATATCTGTCGATGAGAAGATAAAATCTCTCTCTATTCTCTATGAGTCTAATGCACAAAATAATATTGATAAGGTAAAAAACTTTCTCTCGGATAGCTCTGATGAGACACGTCTCTATGCCTTTGCTTTAATCTCTTCATTTGAGAAAAAGCTTAATAATCAAATTAAATCTCTTCAAGCTAAAATAGACTCTAGTAAAATAAAAGAGGAGAGAGAAGAGCATCTTTTTGAGTTGGCAACTACCTATTGGCAGTTTATCTACCACGGTGTTGCAAGTGATAAGCTATCTGGTTTCTATACTCAAAAGATTGCTAACACACTTCAAGAGATTCCAAACCATGCTCGTGCTATGGTTCTAATGGGAAAGATTAAACTCTTTAATAGAGAGTACAAAGAGGCAGAAGAGGCATTCTTCAAAGCCATAGAGATGGGCATACCAAAAGAGGCGATTGGTACTTTTTTAGCAGAGATTCGATTTGAACAGAAGCGTTACAATGAGGTATCTCAACATATTAATCAAGAGCAGTTTGAGATAGATGTACGCCTTAAACCTATTGGAAAGATGTGGGTAAACAAATGAAAATACTACACGATACAGCTCAACCTGATATATTAATTCCATGTGAGGGTACTTTCCCTTATGTTCGAGGTGGGGTCTCTTCATGGATTGCACAACTCATTGCAGGGCTACCTCAATATAAGTTCGGTATTGCATTTATTGGAAGTCAGAAAAAAGATTATCCACCTAAACCTCTCTATCCATACCCTGAAAATTTGGTTTATGTTATAGAGATGTTTATGTTTGACGATGATGAAAAGCCACCTATTGAGTCAAAAGATGGGAGTGTAGAAGATTTTAAGAGAGTCGAAGAGCTCTATAGTTGGTTTAGAGAAAAAGATAACAATACCCCTTTTCCAAAAGAGATACAGAAGTTAGATTTTTATCGAAATATCATTAGCGAATCAACCTTTTTATACTCTAAAGAGGCGTGGTATTTCATTACCAATAAAAATCAAGAGAATGCAAGTGACCTCTCCTTTTTAGACTACTTTTGGTCGGTAAGAAGTATTCATATTCCTATCTGGAAAATGGCTGAACTCGCCTATGTCATTAAAGATAAAGGAGCAATTATTCACTCCCCATCAACAGGATATGCAGGATTTCTCTCTACTCTCATCTCTCATGAGACAGGTAAACCATTTATCTTAACAGAGCATGGTATCTACACTAAAGAGCGAAAGATTGACCTCATCTCAAACTCTCTTTCACTCTATAAAAAGTTAGACCTCTTTAGAGACACCTCAAAAAGCGACTACATTCAGACTATGTGGGTTCGTTTTTTTGAAGGTATAGGAAAGATGAGCTATAGTAGAGCAAACCCTATTTTATCCCTATTTGGCGTTGCGAAAGAGACCCAAATAGCATATGGAGCAAAAGCAGAGCGATGTAGAGTAATTCCTAATGGGGTAGATATTGAAAAGCTTGGTAAAACCATTAATGAGCGTCCAGAGGGTATTCCTCAAATCATTACCCTTATTGGGCGTGTGGTATCTATTAAAGATATTAAAACCTTTATTCAAGCAATGAGAATTACAGCCAACGCCCTACCCGATGTAGAGGCGTGGATAGTAGGACCAGCTGACGAAGAGAAGGAGTATGCTCAAGAGTGTTATGAGCTTATTGATATTTTAAATCTAAAAGATACAATAAAATTCTTAGGCTTTCAAGATATATCAAAAATCTTACCTCAAAGTGGACTACTAACACTCACCTCTATTAGTGAGGGAATGCCTCTTGTTATCTTGGAGGGGTTTGCAGCAGGTGTTCCTTGTGTTGGAACAGATGTTGGTTCATGTAAAGAGCTTATATATGGTGGAGAGAACCCTGAAGATATAGCACTAGGAAGTGCAGGAGTCGTATGCCCAATTGCCAATGCAGAGGCTTTAGCTAAAGGGTACATTGAACTACTAAGCGATGAAGAGCGTTGGTTAGAGGCTCAAAAAGTTGCCATAAAAAGAGTAAACACTTTCTACACCCAAGAGCTTTTTTTAGATACATATCAAAAGGTCTATGAAGATGTATTTAAACAGATAGAGGAGTCATCATGGCTGGAATAGGATTTGAACTAAAAGAGATAATCAAAGAGAAATCCATTACAGCAGTATTTAAAACCTTTGGCTACTCGGCTGTACTTAGCTCTGGACCTTGGGTTATCTCTATGATTATTATTTTAGGTATTGGACTAAGCAACATCTACCTATACCATACACAAGACCCAACCCAAACCATGCTTAAAGCTTCGGTTACCTATGTCTCTGCTCTTGCTATAAGTTCAATATATACAGGTCTCTATCAGCTACCCTTTACACGCTTCATTGCTGACAAGATTTATGAAAAAAAGTACTATCTTATCTTACCCAATTTTATAGGAGTGGTCATCTTAACTATTGCTGGGGCATTACTTATCTCTATAGCTCTAGCAATTTTTATTTTTGATTCTCAAAGCAATCTATTTATACTACTATATATAACCCTTTTTGTTATACTCTCCTCTGTATGGATTGCAAATATCTTAGCAGCAAGTCTAAAACTCTATAAACAAGTTATCCTATTCTATCTTTTTGGCTATATTGCTATATATTTGGTTGCCTATTTACTTAAAGATTATGGTCTTGAGGGACTACTTGTCTCTTTTATTGTAGGGAACTCTCTACTCTTTATTATGCTCTTTTTAGGAATTATCTACTACTACCCATCTTCAAACAAGGCT
The DNA here is from genome assembly GCA_026985495.1 of Campylobacteraceae bacterium. Taxonomy (GTDB): domain Bacteria; phylum Campylobacterota; class Campylobacteria; order Campylobacterales; family Sulfurovaceae; genus UBA1140. The sequence goes on along the minus strand of JALSQJ010000010.1, from coordinate 7,938 downwards.
AACCAACGATTCATTCGTTTTGACTATTTTGATAAAAAGCTCTTTAAGAAGTACTGGAAAATAGGTATCTCTGGTATGCTCTACAATATCGCTATCTGGATAGACAAAACCATCTTTTGGTTCTCTCCAATTGTTGGATATATGGTTATAGACAAACTTCATGCATCTATGGTATATGACTTTCCTATCTTTTTAGCTTATCTATCTATTATTCCTGGTATGGCTATCTTCTTCTATAGACTAGAGGCTGATTTTGCCATTGCCTATGCGAAATTCTATAGAGCCATTAACAGACACGGAACACTAAAACAGATAAAAACCCATAAACAAGAGATGATAAACTCAGTTACTAAAAGTATTCAAGAGATTCTATTTGTGCAGGGTATGTTTAATATCTTACTCTTTTTGAGTGCAGAAAAGCTCTTTGAGATACTGGTAATTCCAAAACTTTACCTTCCTCTCTTCTATGTAGATGTTATTGGCGTACAACTTCAACTAGGCTTTATGTCTATTTTAGCATACCTATACTATCTTGACAAACAGAAAGAGGCACTACTATATACTTTAGCCTTTGTTCTTCTAAATGCACTACTTACATGGATAAGTATTCAGATGGGTCCCTACTTTTATGGGTATGGATATAGTATAACACTACTTATTCTATTTGTTGCTTCCATTAACACCCTTAACAAAATTTTACAGGAGTTAGACTATGAGACATTTATGTTACAATAGAGTATTAATGCTACTCTTTCTACTTAGCACTACTCTATTTGGAGCAGAACGATATGCTTTTATATATAGTAAAAATATAGATGACCAATTTATTAGCTTCTACGACAAAGTGGTGGTTGAGGCTGATTCTATTGATAATATTTTTGCCATTCGCTACCCAAAAAAGATGGTTGCTTATGTAAGTGTAGGAGAGATTGAACCTTGGAGAAAAACTAAAACTCCATATAAAAAATCGTGGATTATCTCTAAAAATAGAACATGGAACTCTCTTATTGCAGATTTAAATAATAAAGAGTATCAAGATTTTATCTTTCAAAGAGTAGAAAAACTCTACCAAAAAGGGTATAGAAACTTTTTTTTAGATACCATGGACGCATATCATGTTACATCTAAAGATAAAAAGCTTTTTAAAAAGCAACAAAAAGCACTTATCTCTTTTGTGCATAAACTCCATAAAAAATATCCAAAATCTAAAATTATATTAAATAGAGGATTTGAGCTTTTAGATAAGATACATAACGATATATCAGGGGTAGTAGCAGAGAGTCTTTTAAGTCGTTATGACCATGCCCATAAAAAGTATCTAAAAGTTCCAAAAGAGGATAGAGATTGGCTTCTTAATCAATTTAAAAAGGCTCAAAAATATCATCTTGATACTATCTCTATTGACTACAGTGATGGTTCAACTAAAAAACGTTTAGAGATTGCCAAAAAACTTAAAAAGTTAGGAGTTATCCCTTACGTTACCGATGGAATGCTTCAAGAGCAAGGGGAGTGTGACATAGAGAGGATTCGTCGTAATGTACTTATTCTTCTTAACTCTTCACGATTTCTCAATGGTAATGATGCCTACTCTGATGTTCATCTTACTCTCTCTATGCCTATAGAGCATTTAGGCTATATTCCTATACTATGCGATATCTCAAAAAAAGAGCTACCTAAATCGGTAGAAGATAGATATAAAGCTGTAGTTGTATGGAGTGAAGGGAAAACTAAAAATAGTGATAAATTTTATAAGTGGATAACCAATGTAAAAGATAGAGGTATAAAAATCCTCTTTCTTCAAAATTTTATCTTTCCTAGAACAAACAAAAATCTAAAAGAGTTTAATATTACTCTAATTAACAATAAAAATAGATTTTTAGATAAAAGTCAAACTCTCTATAAAAATGGATATAAACCCTTTGAGATTAAAGCCTCTATAGCTTATGAGGAGCAACTATTTACCTCTAAAAGTGCTAAACCTATTGTTGAAGTAGATTATCCAAATGGACAAAAAAGTTTTCCCATTGCTCTAATGCCTTGGGGTGGTTATGCCTATGGCTTCTCTTTTTTACCAAGCATTAATAATGAGAGTTTATGGTCAATTGACCCCTTTAAATTCTTAAAAGAGAGCTTAAACCTTAATGAAATTCCTGTGCCTGACCCAACTACAGAATCAGGTAGAAGAATTTTATTTACACATGTTGATGGTGATGGTTTTATGGAGGTGGTACGAACCAATACAGAACAACTTGCCTCTAAATATCTTTTAGAACATATTTTTAAAAAATACCCTATTCCACAAAGTATCTCTCTTATTCAAGGTGAGGTAGATTCTATTGGACTCTATCCAAAATTGAGTAGAAGAATGAAACAGATAGCAAAAGAGATATATAAACTACCATGGATAGAACCTGCTAGTCATACCCTATCTCACCCATTTTTTTGGGGAGAAGCAGACAAAGAGTTTCAACAGAAGAGTAAGAGAAAAACTACAAAAACTAAAAAGATAAAACATGCAACAGAGGGGCATCTGCAACATCTACCTATTCCAAATTATCCTAACTTTAAATTAAAAAGAGAGACAACCGATAGTATTGACTTTGCACTCTCATTAGCTCCTAAAAATAGACAAGACAAACGAATACTTTTTTGGAGTGGTGACTGTTTACCTACCCGTTTAGTTTTAGCATATACCGAAAGGGAAGGAGACATTACTATGAATGGTGGAGATACCACCATGACCCAAAAAAATCCATACCTTAGCCGTGTTGCTCCTTTTGGAATACAACGAGAGGAGTATTGGCAGATATATACAGGTGAACAGAATGAAAATGTATATACTAACGATTGGCTTGGACCATTTTGGGGGTATCGTGATGCTATAAGTACCTTTAAACTTACTGAAAATCCTAGACGACTTAAACCTATTAATATCTATTACCATTTCTATTCAGGTTCAAAACTTGCTTCATCTAATGCATTAGATGAAGTCTATAAATGGGCAATTAGCCAACAGACCTCTAAACTATATGCATCACAATTTATTAAAAAATCAAGAGGTTTCTACCGAACAGCAATTGCAAAGATAGCAGGTGGATATGAGATACGAAATAGTGGTTTTTTACGCACAATTAGATTTGACAAAAGAGTCCATATAGATATGCAAAAGAGTCAAGGAGTAGCAGGATATACCTATACACGAAATAGAACCTATATTACACTAGACAGGAGAGAAAATCACACCATAATTTTAGCTAATAAAACTACCCTACCCTACCTAAAAGATTGTAATGGTTGGGCTGAAGAGGTTAAAGTAGATAGAAATAGTATTAGAGTTAAATTAAAATCAAATGTTCCTTTAGAGGCAAACTTCTATCTACATAAAGGGTGCGAATATCATCTCAATACTCCATTTAAAGTAAGTAGAAAAAAATCTCTACTCTCTATCATCTCAAAGAGTAAAAAAAGGGTAACTATTGCATTCAAGTGTAAATAATCATGATACTAGTACCTCTATACTCTCAATAAGGGAGCTTTTAGGTGTTATTGTAGTCTTTGCTTTAGTGTTGTATCTGCTCTTTCCAAAAGATGATATTGAATCTCTTATTGAGGGGAATGAGGAGAATACCAACCTCTCTATTAACTACCTAGAGAGTATGCTACTCTACTACCCAGATAATATTAAGCTAAAGATGATTTTGATAAAAAACTATGACTATGCAGGAGAGACAGATAAAGCTTTAGCATTAAATCAAGAGCTTATTAACTCTACTAATGACAGAGCATTGCTAATTAAACTCTACAAAACACAATATCTACTAGAGAAAGATAACTACTTTAAAAGCGAAGACAAAGAGCTACTAGAACGACTTAAAGAGCGTCTTTTGGACTACTATGACTATACTGTAAACAACCGTGACTATCTCTTCTTTTTTGCAGAGGCGACCAATATTAACTATAGATATCTTAAATATAAATCACTACTTCACCTTATGAAAGAGCAACCTGAACTGATTGATTATGAGTTTGAGAAGATTGCCTACTACTTAGCTGTAGAACTTAATGATAAACCTAAAGCCTACTACTTCTTAACACACCTATTAAACTACCCAGAGATAGAACCAAAGCTTCAAGAGTATGCCTTAAATAGTCTCATTATAAATGGTGAGTATGAGAGAGTTACTAAAATTGCACATCAACTCTTTTTAACTAAAAAGAGCAAAGGAGAGATAACAAATCTCTTCTACCTTGCACTCTATGCTTCACTACAAAATAGAGATAGAAAAAAGGGAGAGATTAAAGAGCTTATAGAGGATTATATATCATCAAAAGAGCTTTTAGAGTCTGATATATATACTATTGTAAACACACTTTTACAACAAAAAGAGACAAAAGAGGCAGGAGAGTATGCTATTAAACTCTTTAGAGATGACCCCTCTTTATTTAATAAAAAAAATATAGATTTAGCACTAAATGCACTCACCTACAGCTCTAAACTAGAAGAGGCTTATGAGGTTGCGACCTATGCAAATATAGAGTTCCATAATCAAAAATATTTAGATAAATCAATTCAACTCTCTCTTTGGCTAGGTAGAGCAAAAGAGGTCAATAGACTCTATGCAAAGGGATATCATGAGTACCCTAACGATAAAAAGTATGAGAGCTATCTACTTAAAAATAGTGACCTAAACCACGCCTATGCTATTTTAGGAGAGATTTACAAAGACAAAGTAGCAAAGGGAGATTATAGCTTTGTTAAAAAAGTTGTAGAGTACTATAAATATACAGGAGAGATACCACAAGCAGAGGAGTATTTTGAAAAACTTTTAGAGAAACATCATAATAGAAGTATATCCAAAGCAACTGCTCTATTCTCATTTTATGGAGGTCACTATAAAAAAGGATTAAGAGTCTATAGTAACTATAAAAAGAGATATGGAGTAGATAGAGAGCTTCAAGAGTTAGCCATAAAACGAGCATTTGCACTTAAAGAGTTTAAAGTAGCCTATCAATTAAGTAGAGAGTTAGAGATGAGAGATGAGCTAAAAGAGTTACGACTCTTTACCGAGCTTGGTTGGCACCAAAAAGATTACAGAATACTACATCAAGAGCTATGGAGATTAGAGCCTAAAAATAGACTAAACAGTAGTGACTATGAACATCTCATCTCTTTAGAGAGTGCTTATGGAGGAGAGAGATTAACTTACCTATATAAGCGTCTATGGAGAGAGACAAATAACCCTAACTATCTTCTTACTCTACTCTACCATTTAATAGAGACAAAAGATGAAAATGGTTTTAAAGAGACAATTGAACATCTCTCTACTAGAGTAAAAAGCGTTCTCTACAACAACATCTATTTTCTTGAACTCTTAGGAAACTACTATGCAACAAATGGAGATTTAGATAGAACATTTGAACTCTTTCAAAAACGCCTCTCTTTAGCTCCTACACGTATTGAGACACATAAATCATACTTATGGTTTCTAATGGATAATCTAAAAGAGAGAACCAACTTTAAAAAAGAACTTCTAAAAGAGATAGCTTATCTCAAAGATAATCCAAAACTACAAGAGCAGATTGGTTTAGCCTCTATGGTAGCTTCACTCATATTAAAAAAAGAGCAACTTGCAAAAAATTGGGTAATGTATGCAATAAAAAGAGAGCCAGAAAATCAAGAGTATCAGAGACTATATCAAGATATTATGCAACTTGAAAATAGTAGAGTCCGTGAAGAGTATAACAAGATGATTAACAATGAATATACCCCATCAGAGATAGGTTTTAATGCTCAACACTTAAATAGAACAACAACTCTAAAAGAGAGTCATTTTTCTCATGAGTGGTATCTATACCAAAAGATTAGAAGTAAAATAGCAGTGACCAATTACAACTATGGTGCAAAACAACAGACTACCTTGAGTGTAGCCCTAAAAGAGCAAAAAGAGAATTTTTCATGGGAAGCAAAAGTTGGAGAGATTGATGGAGTAGAGAGAAATCTAATGGGTGCATTGCATCTTGGGTATAACATTAACAGAGTACAACTCAACTTTGAAGGAGCATACCAAAACAAAACAAAAGTGACTACACAATTAGAGCAAGAGGCTCTTGAAAACAGTGAAATGCTTTCACTCAATTATGCCATTACTAAACGTCTATCACTAGGTCTCCTTTTTCAAAAAAATAGCTACCTAACTGAACAAAAGAGTAAAATTGGAGAGGGTCAACAGATTCAACTCTCTACTAACTATATTTGGCGTTCAAGCTATCCTGATATTACATTTAATGGGTACTACACAAACAACCACTACTCAAAAACCATTGCAAATAACTTTTCAGAATTTGGACTATCTACATCTATAGGAAAGAGTAGAGAGAAGAGTCTAAACCACTCTTTTAGACCTTTTGGAACCATGGGATTAGCACTAAACAATCAAAATAGTCTAGGCTCAATGCTCTCTTTTGGTCTATCAAGAGTGCTAAAGGGTAATGATTCATTAGATATTCTTTTTAACTATAGTAATGGTATTGGTGTAGTATCTGAACCTATTTATGGCGTAAATGTAAACTATAGATTTTAAAAATTACTCTTATCTCTATGGCACAATATGCTAAAATTTCAACAATATTTTTACTAAGGGTAAACAATGATTTTTATTGATGATGTAAGAGCAAATGAGGTAATGGATAGTAGAGGAAACCCTACTGTTCAAGCAACAGTAAGTTTAAGTGATGGAACAGTTGCTTCTGCCATTGTTCCAAGTGGTGCAAGTACAGGTAAAAGAGAGGCATTAGAGCTTCGTGATGGTGGCGACCGATATATGGGTAAAGGGGTCTTAAAAGCGTGTGAAAATGTAAACCATAAAATCTCCGATGCACTTGTGGGTCTCTCACCATTTAACCAAGCTGAAGTTGATATTACCATGAAGTCACTTGATGGTACAGAGAACTATGGAGAGCTTGGAGCAAATGCTGTTCTTGGTGTATCTATGGCTGTATCTCGTGCTGCTGCTAAGTCACTCAATATGCCACTATACCGTTACCTTGGTGGTGCTAATGGTGTGACTCTACCTGTTCCAATGTTCAACATTATAAATGGTGGGGAACATGCAAATAACTCAGTCGATTTTCAAGAGTATATGATTATTCCTCATGGGTTTGATACCTTCTCAAGAGGGCTACAAGCTGTAGCTGAAATTTATCAACACCTTAAAAAGATTATTGATAGTATGGGTGAGAGTACAGCTGTTGGTGATGAGGGTGGATTTGCACCAAACCTCAAAAGTAACGAAGAGCCACTTCAAGTGATTATTAAAGCTATTGAATCTGCTGGGTACAAAGCAGGTGAAGAGATTGGACTTGCACTTGATGTTGCTGCATCTGAACTTACCAATGACGATGGACTATACCTTCTTAAATCTGAAAATAAAGAGTTGACTTCTGCTGAATTAGTTGCCTACTATTCTGATTTATGTTCAAAGTACCCTATTGTCTCTATTGAAGATGGACTTAGTGAAGATGATTGGGAGGGTTGGAAAATTTTAACCGATGAGCTTGGAGAAAAAATTCAACTCGTAGGTGATGACCTCTTTGTAACCAATGTCTCTATTTTAAACGAAGGTATTGAGAAAAATATAGCAAACTCAATCTTAATTAAACCAAACCAAATTGGAACAGTATCGGAAACAATGCAGACCATTAGACTAGCACAACGAAATGGATATACTTGTGTAATGTCTCACCGTTCAGGAGAGAGTGAAGATAGTTTCATTGCAGACTTTGCAGTAGCACTAAATACAGGTCAAATTAAAACAGGTTCAACAGCAAGAAGTGATAGAATTGCTAAATATAACCGTCTATTAGAGATTGAGAGAGAACTTGGACAGTTTGAATACCTTAAAGCATCTATCTTTAACTAATGAGTTTTTCATTTAAAGA
>JALSQJ010000009.1 GCA_026985495.1 Campylobacteraceae bacterium | reverse complement strand
AGTTGTTATTAAAATATCAGATATTAAAATATTACGCAAATCAAATGATGCACCAACATGAATAAAAAAGATTGGTACTAAAAAACCAAAACCAAAACTTGCCATCTTCTCCTCTAACTCTTTTTTATGATGAAAAAATGTAGAGATAAATACCCCTGCGATAAATGCACCAAAAGCAACTTCTAAATGGAGTTTTAGCATAATCGCAATCATAATAAAAAAGACTCCCATTGCTAATCGTAAATCTTGATAACGTCCATCTATGATTTTACTACTAGGCATCAATATAGTTTTAAGTTCAGGATACCACCAAAATAGAATTTTAAAAAGTTTATAAAGTACTATAATAGCAACCAAGAAAATCATTAGCAATAGAAGTTTTGCAAAGAGTTCTTTTGTGGTATCAACTGTTGTCGATGCTTCAAAAATAGTAAGAGCAACAATGCTCAAAACCTCTCCAATGGTTCCCACAAGAAAAGCCAACTCTATCCAACGTACCTCTTTCCCATACTCTTTAGAGAGTGTTGCTAAAATTCCAATAGATATTAGAGGCAAAACACCAATAAGTACTGGGTTAAGATTGAACATTAAACCAAACAAAATAGCCAATATCCACATAATAATTAAGAAGTATATAGATTTAATAATATAGAGTTTTGGCATTTTAAAAATAGTTTTTAGATTAACCTCCAACCCTGCTAAAAACATCAAATATAAAAAACCAACATGTGCGATAAGAGAGAAGTTGCTATTTTGTATATCTATTATGGAAAATATAGCTAAAATAGAACCTAATATAATTTCAATTGGAGCTGTTGGTAAACGAAAGAACCTAGATAGATGTGGAGATAATACTAATACTAACGAGATAGCTAAAATAGCCAAAATAGTTGCATTAGTCATGACACGTTGTAGCTACTCCATATCCTAATTTTTCAAGCATAGCTATATCTTTTATTGGAGCATCACCTGCTGTGGTTAGGTAGTTACCTATAACCATTGAGTTAGCTCCTGCTTCAAACATAAGCTCTTCACAACCATCAAAAAGAAGCTCACGCCCTGCAGCTACCATGAGTAGTCTATCTTCACCTAAAAGTTTTCGTGCTTTTTTTACAATTTCAAGAGCTTCATCTCTTGAAATATTTCTACTTTTAATAGGCAGTGCTTCATTGGGATGATAGAAATTTAGAGGTGTTGACTCTGGATTTAAAGAGGCAATAGAGTTGAGCAGAGACTCTCTATCTTCATAACTCTCACCCATACCAAAAATACCACCTGTACATAGTTGTAATCCAACCTCTTTTACATTTTGGCAGGTCTCATAACGTTCACTCCAACTATGCGTAGTACAGATGGTTGAGTAGTAGGATTCAGAGGTCTCTAAATTGTGATTATAACTATCTACTCCATGCTCTTTTAAATAACGAAGTTGCTCTTTTGTCGCTGTTCCATTACAAGCAATCAGATTTAGATTTTCAACTTCAGATTTAACTGCCTTTGCAGCACGAGCTACAAAATCTACTTTTTTATCATCTAACCCTTTTCCTGCTGTAACTAAACAGTAACCCAAAGCACCGTATGATTTGGCACGTTTAGCCTCTTGCACAATGGTCTCAATGGACTTATAACTATATCGTTCAATATCAGCATGATAACGTACACTCTGCGTACAAAACTTACAATCTTCTAGGCAAGTACCACTCAAAACATTATTGATAGCACATAAAAATATCTCTTTTTTCATACTAGAATTATTCCAAATTTCGTTACATATCTTGCTGAATAGTCAAAATAATTAAAAATTATATTGTATAATCGCAGATTAATAATTAAATCACTTTATAGAAAGGATAACTTTGAGTAATATTCAAAAAATCTTATTCTCTTTACTTCTTATACTTATTTCAACAAGCTATTTTATCTTAAAAAAACCTAAAATAGAATCTAAAACAGAAGTTATACATATTCCTCCACTAAAGATTGAACCTGAAATCAAAATAACAGAGGCTTCAAATCATAATAGCAATGTTGACAGTCCATCTGATATTTTATCTGCTCTTAGAA
>JALSQJ010000008.1 GCA_026985495.1 Campylobacteraceae bacterium | reverse complement strand
ATACAGGGTAACAGTGATGATGCAACAACAGGACTAGATACTGATGCTATTACTAATGCATTAGGAAATTTACTTGGTGGAGGAGCAGATGGTGGTATTGATTTAGGTTCATTGATGTCAGGTCTCTCAGAAAATGGTTTAGCAGGAGTTGTTGGCTCTTGGTTAGGTTCTGGTGAAAATGAGGCTATCTCTTTAGACTCTATTACTGATCTACTTGGTGGTGATAAAGTTTCTGAATTTGCCTCTTCATTGGGTTTAAGTGAAGAGTCTGCAAAGGGTGCTTTAGCTGATGCTATACCAAATATTATTGATAAAGCTACTTCTGGAGAGGGTTCTATTGTTGATGATATGTTAGCCCAAGTTGGTGGTGTTGATGGTGCTATGAATATGCTTGGTAAGATGTTCCGTTAATCTTTTTTGTCGGAACTCTTCCGACAATTGTATGAAAATAGTTCTATTTTTTCTTCTCTCTTTCTCTCTTTATTCTAAAAACTTTAAAATAGCCTCTTATAATGTTGAAAACCTTTTTGATATGCAACTCAATGGTACAGAGTATGAGAGTTATATTCCAAACAGACACAACTGGACACACAAAAATTTTCAAAAAAAACTACTCAATATTGCTGAAGTTATCTGTGATATAGATGCCGACATTATAGCTCTACAAGAGATTGAAAATGAGCATGTTTTAAAGCGTTTAAAAAAGCGTCTGCGTTCCATTGGTTGTTACTACAAATACCACGCCATTACTCATAAAAAACACTCTGCCATACAACTCGCCATGCTCTCTAAAGTTCCTATAGTAAGTAGTAGAGAGATAGAGGTGAATAAAAAGTTAAAATATCGTCCTATTTTAGAGACAAAGTTTATGGTTGAAAATAGAGCTTTTTATATCTTTAATAACCACTGGAGTTCCAAACATTCAAAAGAGAGTAGCCGTATTAGGTCAGCCAAAGTTTTAAAAAAGAGAGTTCTTCAACTTCCTAAAAAAACTCCATATCTTTTATTGGGTGACTTTAATAGTGACTATGATGAGTATCGACATTTTGAAAAGAGGTTTAACAATACAGGTGGAGTTGTAGGTATTAATCATCTTTTAAAAACTATCCAAAAGAGAAAGTTGGTTAGAGAGAAAGATATGAGAGAGTATGGATTTAAACACTATAATCTATGGTTAGAGTTAGAAAACTATAAGCGTTGGAGTCATAATTTTTATGGTGACAGAGAAGCACTTGACTCTATTTTACTGCCACCATCACTTTTTGATGGTGAGGGTATAGATTATGTGAACAGTAGTTTTAAGCTCTTTCGCCCTAAATACCTTTTTACTAAAAAGGGGTATGTAAATCGTTGGCAATATAAATATGGAGACCATTTAGGAGTAGGGTACTCTGACCATCTGCCTATTGTTGCTACCTTTTCAACTCTTCCTTATAAATATGATAGTAATCGTGATAAAGTTTTAAATGGAACAGTTAAAGATTTATATGTTAAATTTTTAAAAAATCCTATATACATTAAGAGAGTTAAAGTTGTTTCAAAAAATAGACTGTTGGCTACATTGGTACAAAAAGATAGGGTTATCTATCTCTATGGAGCAAAAGAGTTAAAGGTTGGTAGAGTATATGATTTAATAGTCTATAGAGTTAAAAACTATAAAGGTTTACAAGAGATTATTGATTTTACTATTGAAAAAGAGTACTATACTAAAAATTTAAGAACTTAGGTTAAGAGATTAGGAGTTGAGAAGATGCAAAACTATTATCAAGAGATTTTAGCCTTTCATATTGTTGCTGTATTGTCATGGATGAGTATGCTTTTTTATATGCCACGTCTATTTGTCTATCATCAAGAGCATAGAGATAAAAAAGATTTTACCGATATTATTAAAATTCAAGAGAGGAAGATATATAAAGTAATAGGTCTTCCTGCAATGTGGGCAACCATTATCTCTGGTGGAGCTATTATCTATATTAATCCAAATCTATTAAAAGAGTCATGGTTTATAGCAAAGCTTATAATTCTAGTTTTAATGGTGGCTTTTTCATTCTCTATGGAGTATTTTAGAAAAGTTTTAGAGCTAGATGAGTGTACTAAAAGTGGTCAATTTTTTCGTGCCTATAATGAAGTTCCAACCCTTTTTGCCATACTTATAGTTACTTTTGTAATTACCAAAAATATACCTATCTATTTCTCTATTGGAATTACGCTATTTTTTGGGTTTATTATCTATAAAATATTAACAAAGAGAGTTTAAGTGTTATCTCTCTCTCTTAAGTAGTTCAATAAAATCATCTGCATCCATAAATCCAAAGGTCATATCGTTTATGTTTTCATCATTGTCAATAAAGACATACATAGGGGTCATTTGTGTAGTGAGTCCTAAAGGTAACTCCTCTTTAGAGGCATTAATTCTTGAAAATACAAAGTCACTCTCAATAGCATCTTGAACTTTTTTTTGTGAAAAGGTCTTCTTCTCCATCTTTTCACAATAGTGACAGTTATCTTCAACAATTTCAAGTAGAATTTTTTTACCACTCTCTTTTGCATCTTTAACTGCCTCTTCAAATGAACTAATTTTTAGTGTTGAGTTGACAAATGGACTCATATCTATCTCGTTGTTAGATTTAGTAGGTAGTGTAGAGTTTATCTCTTTAACAACGCTATCTGTTGTATTGTTAGTTTCAGTTGTTATCTCTACTTCATTTAAACTACTATTTCTAGCCATCTCTTCAACAGTATGTGCAATAGGTAGCTCTTCAATAGGTAACTCCTCTTGGCTCATAAGAGAGAGTGTGAGTAGTATTAGGAGGCTACTGCTCTTTGGGTAGTACATAATGGTTATTCCTTATTTATATATTTAAAACATCATATCAAAGTTATATTAACGAAAAGTAAATCTATCTTTTAAGTTGATGATAGCTATTTTTTAAAAAATTTGGATGTTGGTCTATATACATAGCCCCTCCAACTACAGAAGATAGTGTTCCTATAAGTATGGCAATTTTTAACCAAGAGTAGGGGCGTTCACCTACAATTTTACCTGTTTGTCCATTAATTGCGTAGTTATAGGTTCTATTTTTCCATCTAAATTTTGCTGTCCATATAGGGAAAAGTACATTTTTATAGGAGGTATTTTTATACTCTGTCTCTATATTTGTAATCTGCTGTTGGTCTCCACCAATGGCTCTACGAATATGTTGCTCTATGACTCTATTCATCTTTATCTTTGCCAATTCAAATCCATTGTCAAGCCCAACGGTATATTCTTGTGAGTCAAATCCTGCAATATATTTTTTATTAAAAGGAACCAAAACTTCTGTATGCCAAGGGGTGAGATTTTCTAAAATTGTTCGAGAGATGGTTTTAGATGCACCAATGGTAACATCATCAAAGCTATTATTTACATATCCTGAAACAGGAGTCCATTGAATACGAGGCTCTTTTACAGTTCTTCTTACTCTTCTTCCTTCAACAATAGTCTCTCTTTCAACATTTATATAATATATATCTCCCCTTTGACCTTGGTAGTATGTTGTAGTATCTGCATCATAAGTCCAGTGAGGTAGGTAGTAGCCTTTAAGCTTCTCATCTCCATCTACAAACTTTTTAAGTTGAGAGGGGGCAAACCATAGTGAGCCTAGCCACTTATTAAACTTCTCTTGAGCCTCTTTGTGTGAAATATGAAAAGGAAGAAGTGATTTAGGTGTAATCTCTTGAACAAAATCAATAATTGCAGGTGTATCACAATATGGGCAGTTTGCAGAGAAGGAGTAGGGGTTCATGGTAAAGGTTGCTGCACATTTGTTACAGGTTACCTCTTTATTAATCTCTTGAGTATTAGAGTTCTCTAATGAGTTTAGTGCATTTTTTAGGTCATACTCTTGAATAGTCTCAAGAGAGGTTTCAATACTCTCTTTAGAGGAACAAAATTCACATTGAAGTGTATTTGCTATGGGGTTAAAGCGTAAAGGTGCTCCACAGCTTTGACATGTGAAATTAATTGATTTAAATTTCAAGTTTACCTCTTAACTATATTTTTGGTAGTGGTGGAGGTGTTGTATTAAAATATTTCTCTAAAATGGAGTATGCTTCAACCCAATCTTGTAGCCCCTCTGTCCATATTAAAGTATTTTTTTTAATCTTTTTTTCATTAATAAAGAGTTGAACAGTACGAATATCAAAGGGACCCTCTTGTTCATCATCTAATGCAATGTAGTACATGGTAGAGTTACGTTCAGGAATAGGTGGTGGCGTATTTTTATCTATATCTTTTTTATTTAAACTATCTACCATAGTTTGTCCCATAGCAATACCTGCACCCATACCTATCATATCACCCATACTACCACCATTGTCACTACCTAGTGCTTTGCCAGTTTGATACTTTATATTTTCATCTAAGTCACCTGTAATTTCACGAGAACTACGGCTATCTAAAGCCTTTTCTACATTCTCTGGTAGAGAGATGTTCTCTACTAAAATCTTTGTAAGGTGTAAACCATACTCTCCAAAATATGGAGCAATCTTTTCAGAGATATATTCTGAAAACTTCTCATAGTTAGAGGCTAAGTCTAGTACCGGAATATTGCTCTCACCTAAAATGGTTGTAAATTTAGAGACAATAAGGTTAGTGAGTTGCTCATCTATCTCATCTACTGTAAAGTGATTGTCGGTTCCTACAATCTCATTCATAAACTGTTTTGGGTCAGTAATACGAATTTCATAAGTTCCAAAGGCTCTTAGACGAACCATTGAGAATTCAGGGTCTCGTACCATAATAGGGTTTTTTGTACCCCATTTTAAGTCTGTAAAACGTTTGGTATTGACAAAATAGACCTCTGCTTTAAAAGGTGAGTTAAAAGCATGGTCCCAATGTTCAAGTGAAGTCATAACAGGTAAGTTTTTGGTCTCAAGTTCATATATACCAGGTCCTAAAACATCAGCAATAACTCCCTCATTAACAAAAATAGCCATTTGAGACTCTCTTACGGTTAGTTTTGCTCCATATTTAATCTCATTATTATGTCGTGGAAATCTATATACCATAGTATCGTGTGAATTATCTGTCCACTCGATAACATCAATAAATTGTCCAAATACCCAGTCAAAAAGTCCCATAGTTATCCTTTTGTAATCTCTTCAACCGTTTGAGTTGGAATAGATTCTAATTTTGATTTAGTAGCAAGAAGTGCAGCTTTAAGCTCCTGTTCTGTTTTGTCAAGCTCTTCAAGAGCTTTGACTCTTGCTTTTTTACCCTCTTGAGCAATTTCAAGTGAGTCATTGAGTGTTGCAATGAGTGTCTCATTTGCAATTTTAATGCTCTCTATATCAAATAGACCACGCTCCATCTGTGTTCTAACTTCACGGTTAGCTTCTCTTAACCCTTCAGCATTTTTCTCTAAAAGCTCATTAGTTAAGTCAGCTGCATCTTTAAGTGCTTTTGCCGACTCATGACTTCTAAAAATAGTAACAGTTTGTGCTAATTGGTTTCTCCAAAGTGGAATGGTATTTACTAGAGTAGAGGAGATTTTATTAATAAGAGACTTATCATTCTCTTGAATAAGTCGAATACTAGGTAGAGACTGCATGGTAACTTGTCGCGAGAGTCTAAGGTCATGCAGACGACGCTCTAAGTCATCTCTAAATGCACGTATCTCTTTAAGCTCTTGAATATCCATCATATCATTATTTTTAGCTTTTTGTTCATACTCTGGAATAATATTCTCCTCTAACTCTTTTCTCTTTATCTCACCAGCTTCAATATATATCTCAAGTCTTCTAAAGTACTCTAAGTTAGCCTCATATAGTTTATCTAAAGAGATAACATCTTTCATAAGTTTACTCTTATGGGTCTCTAAGTTATTTGAAATCATATCTATTTGGTCACGAACCTCTTCATAACCTTGCATAAATTTAACAAGAGGTTTGGTTCCACCAAAAAGTTTAGAGTACCACGGTAGTTTTTTGTTAGGATTTAACTCTTCAAGGTCAAACCCTTTAATAACTGCAACCATCTCATTAAGGACAGCACCTGCTGCACCTGTATCTTTGTTTTTAACACCATCAATCATACGGTTAGATATCTCATCTAACTCCTCTTGAGCCGAAGCACCAAAGTAGATAATGGAGGTTCTATCTTTAAAATCTAACTCACTTAGTGCTTTTTCAAGTTTGCTCTGCTCTTCTGGTTGAATGGTTGGTAATGTTTCACTCTGCTCTTCAATAGTTGTCTCAATAATCTCTTTTGTTTTTGTTTCCATAATTTTAATTTTCTCCTAATTTTTTATCTGTTGTTGTAAAACGTCAATATTGACATCTAAATCAAATTCATTATTTTTTTTAAGCCGTATTAACTCTTTATCAAATCTCTTTTCGACATCTTCTAGTAGTTGATGTAGTCGCTCTTTTGTATCCTCTTTAATATCTACTTCATCTAAAGCAGTATAGGAGTTTACAACTCTCTCTAACCCATCAATATAGACAACTAAGAATTTACGAGCAACACGTATATCTTTTGGATCCTCTTGAATGGTTTGAATAATATATTCAGCTTTCTCAACAGCTAAAGATAGAGCTTTGCGTAGTTGAGTATCTTTTAAAATCTTATCAATATGCTCCTCAATGGTAGATAGTTTTGTTTTTGCATCAGATAGTGTCTGAAGAACCAATTCAGCAGATACATCACCAATATTCTCTAGCTTATCAGAACGAGGGTCAAGACCATAGTAGAGATAGTATCCCACCATTGATATAGCAGATAGAAAAACTCCTGTTAAAAATGGCTCACCACCTGCAATGGTAGCTGTAAAAAGAGTAGAGACTCCTAAGAGTATAGCAGAGATAGTTTTATATGGTTTTTCAGGTGCTTTAGTGAGCTTCTCTTGGTTATACTCAAACTCATTGGCAAGACCCAATGTGTTTAGTTTTGCAGTAGCATAGAAGAGTCCAAAAGAGAGTATATTCAATCCAAAAGCTGAAATATCTCTTGCTAAAAGTGCTAATATGACTGCTAAAAAGAGAGGAGCTAAAAAGATATAGAGTAGGTGACCTTTTTTTGCTTTAAAGTTACTACTATTTTTTGTTGGGTTATATCGTTTAACATTTGCCATATATCAATCTCCAAAGAGTTGAGCTAAAGGGTACCAAACGGTAAGACCAGCTGAAAATAGTATAAATAAAAAACCAAATAGTTTTTGCATAAATTTTCCTTTGCTAATTATTTAAATAGATACTTAATAATATTAAAATTTATTCTATCATAAAACTCTTATGGGTATCTAAAGCTCATTAGTAAATAAGGAGATTGATTGAGAAGAGCCACCTAAATATTTAGATGGCTTTAAATTATTAAAGATTTATATTAAGAGCATTGAGTGTCTCATAAGTGATTCCACCTGTTGCTAGTGAATTATCTCTTTGAAATTTATCAAGTGCTACACGTGTGTCACGTCCTAAAACACCATCTATCTTACCAGGATTATAATTTTTAGCTTTAAGAGCATTTTGGATTTTAAGAATAACATCTTTGTTCATATTTGTTTGACAAAGAATTCTCTCCCAACTTTGATGTGCATCGGATATTTTCTGTTTTTTCTCAATTATTTTGTAAATAGCTGCAATAGGAGTCTTAATCTCTTTAGCCTCCTCTACAAGTTTTTTAACTTTAACCACTTTATGGGTAGCAGGAACAATCTCCTCTTTTACAGAAGCAGGGGTATCTAAGACTGTTTTAGTAATTTTTTTAGTTATAGCAGGAGTCTCAACAAGACAAATTTTATGTCCTGTATAAGTAAGGCTCTTATCTACACTATTACCAACTTGTATCCATGAGAATTCTGATTTTTTTTCAAGTACTTTTTTCTTAACAACACTTTTTACAGCAGGAATAGTAACTTTTTCTACTTTTGCAGGAGATACAAGTTTTTTAACTTTAATAACTTTTGTAATAGCAGGAACCTCTACTACTTTTGTGGTTGCTGGAGTCTTAACTACTTTTTTCTTAATAGTTCTGTATTTAGCAGGTATTTTAACTAAACACATAATTTCACCTGTAGCTCCATCTAGTTTTGTTGCAGGGTTTTTACCTTTTTTCCATACTGTTTTCTCTTTTTCAACTAAAACTTTTTCCTCTACTATCTCATAAGTTGCAGGAACTGTAACAGTTTTTTTAGAAGCAGGTTTTATAGTAATTGTCTTTTCAACCATCTCATATTTAGCAGGGACAATCTTCTCTTTACTGCTCTCTTTTTGAATAAGAACCTCCTCTTCAACTGTTTTATAAGTCTCTGGGGTGTAGTACTCTTTATAGCATGTTCCGGGAGTAGTATTGTCAATTGGAACACCTTTGAGCTTTGCTGCTACTAAAATCTCTTTACTAACTGGTGCAGCATGTTTTTTTAAGCTAACGTGCCAACCATGAGTTGCAGGTTTAACCTCAATAACTTCAGAAACCTTTTTATATTTTGCAGGGATTGTTATAAGTTTTTTTGTCTCTGGTGTTACTTCTACTTTCTCTTCTACCCACTTATATTTAGCAGGGATTATAGAGATTTTATTAGATGCTTCTTGAACAAGAACACGGTCTTCAACTGATTTATATTTAGCAGGGATAACCACTTTTGCATAACACTCACCAGCCTTGGCATTAGGTGGAATGAGAGAGACCTCAGCAGTAGCATAGGTACTAGACAAGAGCAGACCTATAAGTAGCGATGAATATTGTAATTTCATATTAAGTTCCTTTTATACTTTTTAAAGATATTTATAAGTATATAGAAAAAACATTAATATAGCATTAAAAAATATTTATTAATATTGTACTTTAATAAAAAAAATAATATTTTATCAAAATCCTTTTAAAACTATACGGTAGAGATTTTCTACTGTTCTATTGTCAATATGAATGGTGCTATGGGTATTGTAGAGTTGAAATATATCTTTTTTATCTAAAGGGTTAGCATAAATACATTTTGGGTGAGCTGGGAGAAAAGCTCTCATTAGTCCAACTTTATTGTCTAAAACCTCTTCACAGACATAACAAAAACCATTGTCGTATAGACGACCTTCATAAGCAAGAAGTTTTGTATAGGCTTCAACTGCCAATCTTTTTGGATTCTGTTTGTCCCATTTTTTAGCAACTTCTAACAGAAGATTAAAATAGAAGCTCTCTACTTCAATTGTATCTTTAAGATGAGGTTCAAAGAGTTTAATGAAATTCTGCCAAATCAATAGATGATTGTTAGAGAATATCCAAGGAAAAGAGATATGTGAAAGTGAACGCATATTAGGCATAAAATTGTTTTTAGATTCACTCACTTCAAAGTCCACTAAATTACCAATTTGTAAAATAGAATGCCTTGCTCCAAAAAATCTCCAGTAGCTTTGCATAGAGTCATTGCTAAGAACTGTAACAATTACATCTTCATTTTTAGCTTTTCTTATATTAATTATAAAACCACGCATTCATTGACCCTAATTTTAAACATCTTTTGGATATTATCGACCCCATTTGGGGGAACTATTTTTTATAAAAGAAACCCTAACAGATATTAATTAAAGGTTGGCTTATGCAAGATCTCTTTACTTCGTTTAAAGATAACTGTGGATTTGGATTGTTAGCATCAATTGATAACAAACCTACCCATAAAAATTTAGAAGATGCAATTACATCACTTTCGAGAATGATGCACAGGGGAGCTGTGGCAGCTGATGGAAAGACGGGAGATGGTTCAGGACTTCTTCTCTCATTACCAAAATCATTTTTCAACAAAGAGGCATCTGCTCATGGTGTTGACCTTCCCAAAAAATATGCAGTTGCAATGGTTTTTTCTACCAATGACTCTAATTTTGAAGTTATTAAAAGAGTTTGTGAAGAGAATGATTTAAAACTCTTATATACACGTGAAGTTCCTATAAATAAAGATGCATTAGGAGAACAAGCGTTAGAGTCATTACCAATGATTAAACAGCTTTTTGTTGCTCCAAGTTCACCTATTGCTTCTGAGCGTTTTGAAGCGATGGTCTATCTCTCTCGTAAAGAGATTGAAGCAGAGTTGATTGAAGATAAGAGTTTTTATATTCCATCATTCTCAACATCAGTAATCTCTTATAAGGGGTTGGTAATGCCTACCCATATCAAAGAGTTTTATAAGGATTTAGCAGATAGAGAATTTAAAATCTCATTTTGTCTTTTTCATCAACGTTTCTCAACCAATACCTTACCAGAGTGGAAGTTGGCACAACCTTTTAGAATGATTGCTCACAATGGAGAGATTAACTCGGTAACAGCAAATCGATTTAATGTAGCATCTAAGATTGCTACAGCTAAATCTGAAGTCTTTACTGATGAGGAGCTAAAGAGATTAAGTAATGTTATTCAGAACGATATGTCTGACTCTGCTTCATTGGATAACTTTATGGAGTTTTTACGTGTTAATGGAGTTGACTTCTTTAAAGCAGCTCGTTCTTTAATTCCTGCTCCTTGGCAAAACGCACCACATATGGATAGTGAGCTTAGAGCCTTTTATGAGTATGCAAGTACCTGTTTTGAGCCATGGGATGGACCAGCTGCTGTTAGTATGACCGATGGTCGTCATATTGGTTGTGTCTTAGATAGAAATGGGTTACGACCATCTAAGTATATTATCACAACCGATAACCGTCTTTTGATTACTTCTGAGTATGGTGTTCTTAAAATTCCAGATGAAGAGATTGTAGAGCGAGGGCGACTCCAATCTGGTGAGATGATGGGAGTTGACCTTAAACATGGGAAAGTGCTTAAAACAGAAGATATTAACAACTATCTAAAATCTGCAAATCCTTATGATAAATGGTTGAGTGAAAACTTGAGTTACCTTCAGGAGCATAAAGCTAATAGTGAAATTCTTTCTAAAAACTTAGCTATTAACGATGGCTCAATGGAGGCAAAACAGCGTTACTTTAACTATACACTTGAAGTAATGAGAGAGGTTATTCGCCCAATGATAGCAGAGGGTAAAGAGACCACAGGTGCAATGGGTGATGACACTCCACTAGCTGCTTTCTCAACCGAGCAGAGAAACTTTACAGACTTCTTTAAACAGAAGTTTGCACAAGTGACAAATCCACCTATTGACCCAATTCGGGAAAAAACAGTAATGAGTCTTAACACAGGTTTTGGTGAGGTTCAGAATATTTTAAGTGATGGTGCTAACCATGCCAAAAGATTAAAAACAGTTCTTCCTATTATGTCAGCAGAGAAGTTCTCTTTGGTTCAGGAGTTTGGTATAGAGGGTAGTGATAAGTATGATGCTATTTATAAAATAGGTGAGTATAGTACTATCTATAAAGAGAATTTAAAAGAGAGTCTCTTTATGCTTGTTGAGAAGATTATTGATGATGTTCGTAATAATGGTGTAAGAACTATTATCTTAGATGACCGAGCATTAGATGAGAACTCTAAAGTAATTCCAATGCTTATGGTAGTAGGGCGTTTAAGTCAAGAGCTTCTTAATGCGAAGTTACGTCACTTAATAAGTATTATTGCTGTAACAGGAGAGGTGTTTGACCCTCACTCAGCATCATGTATGATTGCTTATGGTGCTACAGCTATTTTCCCTTACTTACTCTATTATACAGTAGAAGAACTAGAGGGTGAACATGGAGAGTTGAAACATACTCTTAGAAGATTTAGACGTGCAATGGGTGCAGGATTACTTAAAATTATGTCTAAAATGGGAATTGCAACCATCTCATCGTACCGTAATTCAAGACTTTTTGATTCTATTGGGCTAAGTCAAGAGATTGTAGATGACTGTTTTGTAGGAACAACAGCTCTTCTTCATGGATTAAGCTATGAAGATATTGATGCACGACTTAATAGTACACATCAACGTGCGTTTACAACTAATTTTGAGGGTAAAAAGAATCTACTCTATAAGGGTGGATTCTATAAATATAGAAGAGGAGAAGAGTTCCATGACTTCTCTCGACCTACCATCTCTGCTATGCAGAAAGCATCGGTAAGTGGTGAAGCTTCTGATTATGAAAAAGTACAAGAGTTAGTAAATAAAAGAGACAAGAAGTTTATTCGTGATTTCTATGAGTTACATTCAGACCGAGAGCCAATATCTATTGATGAGGTTGAGCCATTAGAGGCTATCTTTAAGCGTTTCTCAACAGCTGCTATGTCTATGGGGTCAATCTCTCAAGAGGCACATGAGACTCTAGCTGTAGCGATGAACCGAATTGGGGGTAAGTCAAACTCAGGTGAGGGAGGTGAAGACCCAAAACGTTATGGTACAGAGAGAAACTCTAGTATTAAACAGGTTGCGTCTGGTCGTTTTGGTGTAACTCCAGAGTATCTAAGAAGTGCAACTGAAATTCAGATTAAAGTGGCACAAGGTGCAAAACCAGGTGAGGGTGGACAGCTTCCAGGAAGTAAGGTATCTCCTCTTATTGCAGAGCTTAGATTTACCAAGCCAGGGGTAACGCTTATCTCTCCACCACCACATCATGACATCTACTCTATTGAAGATTTAGCTCAACTTATTTTTGATATGAAACAGGTAAATCCAAATGCACGAGTAGCTGTTAAGTTGGTATCAACAGCAGGTGTGGGAACTGTTGCAGCAGGTGTAGCAAAAGCCTATGCTGATAAAATTATTATCTCTGGTGCCGATGGTGGTACAGGGGCAGCACCTATTGGCTCTATTAGATTTGCAGGTAACCCTTGGGAGCTTGGACTTATTGAAGCACATAATGCACTTAAAGCCAATAATCTTAGAGGTCAAGTTACACTAGAGACTGATGGTGGTCTTAAAACAGGTTTAGATGTTGTAAAAGCAGCCATCTTTGGAGCAGAGGAGTATGCGTTTGGTACAGGTGCATTGGTACTTGTTGGGTGTATTATGCTTCGTATCTGTCACCTTAATACTTGTGGTGTTGGGGTTGCAACACAAGACCCACATCTACGAGAGAAGTTTACAGGTAATGTTGAGAAGGTTATTAACTACTTTACCTTAGTTGCTCAAGAGGTACGAGAAATTCTTGCAAAATTAGGTTATAAATCTCTTGAAGAGATTATTGGTAAAAATGACCTTTTAAAAGTGATAGATGATGAGTTTGCTAAGAAGTTTAATTTTGAAGAGTTGCTTTATAAATTAGAGGGTGTAAATAGTTGTCAAGTACCATTTAATGAACCTTATGACCAAAATGAGTATGAAAAAGAGATTATAGAAGAGCTTATGGAGAGTATTGAAAATCCATCAAATCCAATTGTAATTAATAAAAAGATTTCTAACTTAAATAGAAGTTTTGCTACAAGAATATCTGGAGAGATTGCTTCTCGTTATGGGAATAGAGGTCTTCCTGATGGAACAATTACACTCAATATGAAAGGTACAACAGGTCAATCGTTGGGTGCATTTATGGTTAATGGTATTAACATTAACATTGATGGTGCAGGTAATGACTACGTTGGTAAGGGTATGAATGGTGGTAATATTGTTATTACTTCTGGAAAAGCTGGTCAAGAGTTTGCCCTTGCTGGAAATACCTGTCTCTATGGTGCAACAGGTGGTACACTCTATGTTCATGGTCGAGTTGGTGAACGTTTTGCTGTTAGAAATTCTGGTGCAACAGCTGTTGTAGAGGGAACAGGAGACCACCCTTGTGAGTATATGACAGGTGGTGTTGTGGTTATTCTTGGTAAAACAGGGGTTAACTTTGGTGCTGGTATGACAGGTGGTAAGACATTTGTATATGATGAAGAGGGTGCGTTCTATGAAAAGGTAAACCCTGAGTTGGTAGAGGCATTAAGAATAGATACAGATGAGTGGGACGTTGAGGCATTTGAGCTTAAAAGTCTATTAAAAGATTACCTAGCTAAAACAGGAAGTAGTGTTGCTTCTGCTATTTTAGAAAACTGGAGAACAGAGCTTAGAAAGTTCTGGATGGTAGCTCCAAGAGGTGTAAAACCTACTATGTTAGCAGATAAAAAGGGAGAGTAATCCTCTTTTAAGAACAAGAGTTTTTTCTCTTGTTCAGTTTTTATTGACCTATATCAAATCTTCTTTATTTAATTTACTCTATAATTTTTTAAAACTTTAGGACTTCTTATGCTTTTTATTTTTATTAAAACGATTCATCTTTTTTCTGCTTTTATCTATGGTGGTTTTCTTATTACTGACAATCTATTTTTAAATAAAATGCCAAGAACATTAACTACAGAAGAGCATAAAAAAGCAAGAGAATCATTTATGATGTTTGTAAGAAAGGTAGTTCCACCAACTCTTATTGTGGCTGTTTTAACGGGGTTATACCTTATCTCCCAAGTGTTTGGAACTATTTCAGATGAGGGTATGACACACTTTCAAATATTACTCTCTTTGAAAGCATTTTTAGGTCTATGGTTAGGACTTAGAGGTTTTATGCAGGTCTATTTGAAAATTCAACCTTTAGTATTTAAGGGGCATCAGCTCCCTTTTGCTTTTGTATTGACTATTATTTTTCTTTCACAGTTTATGCATATCGCTTAAAAACTCCAACTATTGAAGTCCAAATATGATAAAATTCTTAACTTGAATTCAAAGAGGATAAACAATGTTATTTTTAGACATCATAAGCAATATAGTTTTTGTACTGGCACTGGGGTACTATTTTATGACCAATATGCAGTGGTACTCTTATAGAATTGAAAGAGTACTATTTCACCACACCAAAACATGGTGGCATTTGGTCTATTTTCTACTTCCTCTACTTGCCTACTTTTTGTTAAATAAATATTTTGATTTAAGTATTATTGCAACTGTTGGATATGTTGTTGCATTGTACTTTTGGCGAAAAGAGCAGGATAAACCTTTAATCTTTACAGGGCGTGTTAAGCGTTTTTTTGCAACTTTAATATTTTTGACCCTTTTTGTGGTTATGCTTAAATTTGCAGGAGTTCCTTATGAGAGTTTTGCTGTGGTTACTCCAATTGTTCTTGCCTATTTTATCTCAGCTATGATGGAGAAGATGCTCTTTTATGGTTTTGTAAAGAAGGCAGAGAAGAGGCTTGATAGCATGGAAAATATGGTAGTTGTAGGGGTGACGGCTTCATATGGTAAAACAAGTATCAAGAACTATATAGCTCACATTTTAAAAGCAAAATATAGTGTCTATGCAACTCCTCGTTCAGTCAATACCTTTGGTGGAGTGGTAAAAGATATTAATGATGACCTACCAAGTGACACAGAGGTTTATGTGGTTGAGATGGGTGCAAGAGGAGCAGGTGATATTGCTGAGATTTCAAAGTTTGTTAACCCACATTTAGCAGTAGTTGGAAAGATTGGACCTGCACATATTGAGTATTTTGGAAGTTTAGAGAATATCCGAAATACTAAAATGGAGATTTTGAGTTCAGATAGACTTAAAGAGGCGTGGGTTCATGAGTCTGCAAAATTTCAGCCCATTAAACATGTTCACTCATTTGGAAAAGAGATACATGATATAAAAGCAACCTTAGATGGGTTGGACTTCAAGATAGATAATGAGGCGTACCATGCTAATATTTTAGGTTCTTTTAATGCTATGAATTTAGCAGGAGCTATTAAAGTAGCAAAAGCATTAGATATAGATGAAGAGAGTATTAAAAAACAGCTCAATACCCTAGAGCCAACACCACATAGATTGCAACGAATAGATGCAGGAGGAAAGGTAATTATTGATGACTCATTCAACGGAAATATTGATGGAATGATGGAGGGGTTCAATTTGGCTTCTACTTATGATGGGCGAAAAGTGGTCATTACACCTGGTCTTGTAGAGGTAGATGAGCAGATGAATATTGAGATTGCAAAGAGAGCTAATGAGGTATTTGACTTAGTTGTTTTAACAGGTGATTTAAACTATGGAATTTTTAAAGACCATGTAGAATCTACAAAATTGATAAAATTGGAGAGTAAAGATAAGATGCAAGATATGCTAATTGAACAGACAAAAGCAGGAGATTTAATTCTATTTGCTAATGATGCACCGAGTTTTATATAATGAGTAGCAAGGATCTATTTGCCCACAAGTCAAAAGAGTGGGACGCAAACAGTAAACGAGTACAAGGGGCAAAAGCTATTGCCAATGTGATTGAAGATAAGATAGAGTTAAATGATAGTATGCATCTAATGGATTTTGGAGCAGGTACAGGATTGCTCTCTTTTAGTTTGTCAGATAAGATAGGCAAAGTTACAGCTCTTGATAACTCTCCCTCTATGTTAGAGGTGTTTAATGAGAAGTCAAATCTTTTTGGTTGTGAAACTTCGATTGTTAATTTAGATTTATCTACCCAAAATTTACCAGAAGGTAGTAGATTTGATGGAATTATCTCCTCTATGACAATTCATCATATTGAAGATGTTGAGGAACTTTTTAAGAAGTTTTATGCTCTATTACCTAAAGATGGCTTCATTGCTCTAGCTGATTTAGAGAGAGAAGATGGTACTTTCCACAGTAACAATGAGGGAGTTTTCCATTTTGGGTTTGAGCCAAATGAACTAAAAGAGATAGCTCAAAGAGTTGGCTTTAAAAAGGTTGAGGTCTATCATGCTAATACCATTAAAAAGCCACATGCAGAGTTTAGAGTATTTTTATTGGTTGGGTGGAGGTAAAAAAATTAACTAATAGCTAATTAAGTTAAAATTAAATAAAAAAGTACAATTTTAAACTTTTTTAATTATAATATATTACTGTAAGGAGTAAAAATGCTTAATAATAGCTATATTGATAAGTTACTACATAGTGAAGAGAGAGTTTTTATAGAGTTATTAGAGAAGATAGATAATAAAATTATAGAGAATGCTCAACAAGAGTTAGCCATTGAATATAAGATAAATAGTATTCTATTTGAGTCGATTGAGTTTATACTTCAACAACTAAAAGAGGAGGAGGGGTTTTTGAGTAGAATTCTCTATAAATCTTTTGGTGTGGGTCGAGAGAAAAATCGAAAAAGAGGTCAGTTGATTTTTCTTGGTAATCAAGTATTAGAGGAGATTAATCAATTTGAACGTAATAGAAGTAAGATTAAATTTCACCATAAAAATGTTTTATTGCTTTTAACCAATTTAGAAGAGTTTGCTGAAATAGTTAGCAAAAGGTCATTTTTTAGTTCAGATAAAGATATTGAAAAAAAAGCTCAAAACTATCTAAAACAAATCTATCTAAAAATTGATGAGGCAAACAGCTATTTGCAAGAGTTGCATTTGAGATATATCTATATAGAGAGTTGTCTCTATAAATATGATAACCTTTTAAAAAAGATACCTAGAAATCAAGAGCTGAAACGTAGTAACTTTTTACTATCATCATAGTATAATTTCAAAAAAGGAACTTTTTGAGCTACTATATTGATACTTTTACAAAAAAAATAGGGTTTTTGACAGCTATTTTAGCCATATTTTTAGCACTACTTATAGGCTATGATGCAACTATGCGTTACCTCTATTCAGGAGGTTCTATTGCATTACAAGAGTTAGAGTGGCATATTTTTGATGCTGTTTTTCTATTTGGACTCTCTTATGCTTTAAAGCATGACAAGCATGTTCGTGTCGATATTCTATTTGTTCACTACTCTAAAGAGACAAAAGCAATAGTTCAGATACTCTCAATGATTTTTTTACTTATTCCATTTGCTCTTCTCTTTTTAAATGGCTCTTATGATATGATGGTACAGAGCTATCTGCAAAATGAAATCTCTTCAGACCCTGGGGGATTATCTCGTAGATATATTATAAAAGGTGTACTCTTTTTAGCTTTTGTGTTGTTGCTATTTCAAGCCATTTCAGAGATTATAAAAGCCTACCAAAAGATAGATAGTAAAAGAAATTTATGGTTAGGGATAGGTGGTGTTGTTGCATTTTTACTCTTCTCTTCTCTCGATTTAGCCTTTTGGACTAATCCTCTATGGCTTATGTTCTCTTTGACACTCTTTCTACTTCTTACAGGGTTTCAAGTGGCATTTGTATTTGCAGGAGTAGCACTCTTTTTTGCACTTATCTCTGATGAGCTGGGATTAAATGTATTAGCCATGTTACCCTATAGAGTCTATGGAATTATGGGAAATGTTACACTTATGTCAGTTCCACTCTTTATATTGATGGGGCTTATTTTAGAGAAATCAAAAATGGCAGAGAATCTTCTTCTATCAATGGGTAAACTTTTTGGAGGTATTCGAGGAGGATTAGCAATCTCAGTTGTAGTAGTTGGGGCAATATTGGCAGCCTCTACAGGAATTGTTGGGGCATCGGTGGTGATGATGAGTCTCATTGCTTTACCTCTTATGTTAAAACATAACTACTCATCAGGGTTGGCAACAGGCTCTATTGCTGCTAGTGGAACACTTGGTCAGATTATTCCACCATCTATAGTTCTCATTGTTTTAGGTGACCAGATGCATTTAAGTGTGGGAGACCTATTTAAAGCTGCTGTTGTTCCTGGACTTATTTTGATTGGGTTGTATATTCTTTACATCTTAATTTTTGCCTTTTTCAATAAAGAGGTTGCTCCTGCTATTCCTAACGATGAGTCTTATAGAACAGTTGTTAAAGAGGCTCTAAAGGTTATTTTCCCTCCTCTATTACTTATTTTAGCAGTATTAGGCTCTATTTTCGCAGGTATTGCTAGTCCTACTGAATCGGCTGCTATTGGGGTAATTGGGGCATTACTTTTAGCATGGATAAATGGTCAGTTATCTTTTGAGCTTATGCGTTACTCCTCTATTGAGTCGGTTAAACTTACCTCTATGATATTTATGATTTTAATTGGAGCAACAGCGTTCTCATTGGTCTTTAATGAGCTTGGTGGAGATGTTATGGCAATGGAGTTTTTTAAAGATGAGGTGGGCGATAAGTGGACATTTATCTTGATTTCAATGTTAGTTATTTTTATGTTGGGCTTTTTTATAGACTTTATTGAGATAGCTTTTGTAGTTGTGCCTATTTTAGTACCTATTGCTCACTCATTTAGTATTGACCCTATTTGGTTTGCTGTTCTTATTGCTTTAAATATGCAGGCATCTTTTCTTACACCACCTTTTGGTTTTGCACTCTTCTACCTTAAAGGTGCAGCAGGTGATATGGTAACAACAGGAGAGATATACAGAGGAGTTATCCCTTTTATTATTTTACAGCTTTTAGCACTCCTAATTGTGGTACTATTTCCAAATATAATCTATCTATTGGGGTAAAAGTATGAGTGAAAAATTGGATTTCAGATTAAAATCAGATACCATTGAGAACCTAAAAGCTTTTTCAAAGTTGTTAAAAAAAGATGTAAGTTGGGTAGTTGAAGAGGCATTAGATGAATATTTTGTAAAAGTACAAAAGGAGTTGTTAGAAAAAAATATGGCAGATGAAAATGCTATGACCAACCTAGACTACGATGAGTTCTGGGATGGTGTAGATTTTGATGATTAGCTCTTCTTCTAATTTTTAGCTATTTCAGTTTTAGGTATTTCTGGAGTATAAAGTTGCATTGAACCAAGCAGTCTCCCACCCTCATGCGTTTTTATATTTTTAACGGTAATATTCCCTTCAACTGAACCACTATTACCAATCTCTAATAGTTCTGAAGAGATAAGATCTCCTTTAAATTTACCCTCTACCATAATATTTTTACTTATCATTTTAGTTGCATTTACAACTCCTGTTTTGTCAATATTAATCTCCTCTTTCGATTCAATTGAGCCATCAACTTTTCCTGAAATTAGAACTCGTTTAACTTTTATCTCATTGCTAATAGTACCATTTGGCATAACTTCTAATGTGTCACAGAATAGGCTACCATTAAGCTCTCCATTGACAATTACATTTATGGCATTAATGGTTCCATTAACCCTACCATGCTCACCAATAACAACAGAAGTAACATTTATATCACCATGTAAAATCCCCTCTACTTGTACAGCACCTTTACCTTTGAAGTTTCCATTAATTTCAATCTCTTTAGCAATAAATGTATTTTGTGGTGTGTGATTTGTAGCTGTAGTAGTTGTCTTTTTATTCCCCTTAAACATGACTATATTTTCCTTTTTTTATCAATTTTATAAATCATTATATAATATTATTTTATAGAATTAGATTAATGTGAAAAAGAGAGATTAGGTTGATATATATTATTTTATGTTCTTTTTAGTTTAAAATTGGTTTAAACCAAAATATTACTATTAATATGATATTTTTTATATAGCTATTTTTAGCTAGAATTGAAAATATATAACTAAATTCAACAAAAAGGCTGACAAACATGGGACACGATAGAGAAATTAACAAAGTAAATATTATCCAAAATGCACTTAATAGTTACGAAGGTTTTACTTCTGGAGAGAAAAAATATTGTAAAGATCATCTTGCAGAGTGGGTATCTGAAGATAATAGTCTAAATCTTCTTATTAATAAATTTGAAGAGAAGTACAGTATTGATGCAAAACCTTTCTTAGCCAAAACGGGATTATTGGCTTAATTTTAAATCTACTTTTACCATCTCCTCTTTAGGTAATTGTAGTAAAAGTGGCTTATCTTCTCCTTTGAGCCACTTTAAAACTTTCACAATTTTCTTTTCATTCATTGCCGTACAACCAGCAGTACCACTACCTGTAGGACTCTTTATATGTATAAAGATACATGAACCACCATTTGCAATAGCTTTTGGATTATGGTTTACAACAATTCCATATTTATAGAGATTATTTTTTAGTTTCATATGTTCAAAGCTTTTGTAATCTCTCTCTACTTTTGTACTATCAATAATTTTGTTGTACCAAATAGAGTTGCTATCATCAACACAGTGGTCAGTTCTTTTATAGACACTATAGGGAAAATTTATCTTTAAATCACT
>JALSQJ010000007.1 GCA_026985495.1 Campylobacteraceae bacterium | reverse complement strand
AAGAGCCATTTCCACTTACATTATTTTCTCTTGACCATTTTCTAACTTTATCAAGATATCATTTGGTTGTTTTAACTTCAACATATCAGTAGATTTTAAATTGCAATAGATACCACGCAACGCTCTATTTATCATCTCATGTGCTACTATTACAATAGTATCTTTACCCTCAATACTCTTTAACCAAACTTTTAGACGCTTAGTTACTAAAGAGTAAGACTCTCCACCCTCTAAAACATAGTTCCACTTATCTGCATCTCTAGCTTCAAAAATCTCTTTAAATTCGCTCCTACAGTAAGCTTTTGTTTTACCCTCAAAAATACCATAATTAAACTCTTTTATAGCCTCCTCAAAGTGGATTAAAGAGCTATCAATAGCTAACTCATCAGCTATAATTAGTGCCGTCTCTTTTGCTCTACCTATAGGAGATGAGAAGAACTCTACCTTATCTATGTCTATATATTTTTTTAACTTTAAAGCATTATCTCTTGCTTGTTCTCGCCCTTTTTTTGTTAAGGGAGAGTCAAGTCTCCCTTGGTAACGTCCCTCAATATTCCACTCTGTTTGACCATGACGAAGTAGATAGATAGTAGGTAGATTCATACTATCTCTTTTTTGTTAAATGTTCCATAGCATACCAAATTATGCCCAATACAGAAGCCAATAGAACAAATGGAACCCAAGGATAATCTTTGAAATAGTTAAATAGAGCCTTAATTGTCCCTCCTGCATAGTAGGCACTAACCATAATAACTGTTACAAAAAATATAGAAGCAAAAATATTATAGAAGCCAAACTTCTTAAAGTCGTAACGTGACAGAGCCATTGAGATAGGTACTAAAGTTTTAATTCCATATAAAAATTTCTGAATAAAGATTGCCCATACTCCATATTTTCGTAAAATAAGTGTTGAGAGTGCTAATTTTCGTTTATGTTTTTCAAAATATGGCTTAATATCTTTTTTCTGATATTTCCCTAAATAGAACAGGAACATATCTCCAATATAGTTAAAAATAATCCCTATTGCTAAAGATAGAAACAGATTCATCTCTCCCATAAATGACAAAACTCCTGCTGCTGCTGTTACAACTAAAGAGCCACCAAATGAGAAAAATGCTAAAGCTAAATAGCCCCATGTAGTTAGATTTGTTAATGTATCTTCCAAAAATTACCTTTAATTTTTTACAAGATTATAGTATGATTTCTTTAAAAAATTGGGTATTTACTCTATGTTTGAAACACTTCTATCTATTATCTTCGTCTATGTTTTCATTTTTTTAGGCTATTTAGCTAAACGTATCTTTAAAGAGGAGATGGATTCCAAAACTCTAACACTCTTTTCGGTCTATTTTCTTCAAGCCTTTGTAACGGTGTGGGGTTTCTCAACAGCAAAACTATCACTAGAACATATCTATGTCCCTATCTACTACATAGTAATAATCTTTCTACTCCTATCTCCTACACTATTTCTTGCTAAAAAATTTGTAAAAGACCCAAAAGAGAGAGCCATTATCACAATTGCAGGTTTTGTAGGAAATACAGGGAATATTGGTATTCCTTTAGGTATTGCCCTATTTGGTATGGAATCTGTCATATACACTACACTTATTAACATCGCTAATGTCTTTGTAGTTTATATATTAGGGGTTTACATCTACTCAAGAGGCTCACTAAGCATTAAAAAGTCGCTTTTAAATATTGTTAAAATCCCTATTATTCCTGCTTCTGCTATTGCCATACTCATCAATATCAACCAGATTCAACTAGCCCCACAAATCCAAGAGTTTTTCAAAATGGGAGCCTATGCAGGTATTGTTCTTCAACTCTTTCTGTTAGGTACTTTTCTCTCTTCTATCAAGATAAAGAGGCTAAAGAAGTCAATGGTTACAACCGTTCTAAGCCTAAAATTCATTATTATCCCTATTGCAACAGCTACTATTTTGAGTTTTACAACACTTAGCCCCTTTGTGCAGGGTATAATTTTTATGGAGATAATGACCCCTCTAGCAGTAGCCAACATCAATCTAGCCTCACTCTACAACTGTAAACCTAAAGAGGTTACAGCTCTCATTTTAATTAGTACACTTCTTTTTATTCCTATTTTATTTATTTTAAATTGGGTAATTGAGAGGAGTTATTTGTAGCTATAAAATCTATAGCATAAAGAGCATCACGGCTCTTATCTTATCGTAAGAGACCTCTTGATTTAAGGCTTCAAAAATTGGTTTAAAACGTAAACGTCCATCATCACCAAAGTGTTCACTATTTTGCTCTTTTTCCAATTTGGCGACTGCTTTTTCAACTGCTTCAGTCGGTAAATTCTTAGGTTTAAAACGACTCAAATCAATGCTCTCATCCTCTTTTTTAAGCGTAGAGAAGTGGTTCATAATAGTAGCTGTCGTCACGCCTCTTGCTTTGGCTATCTCTTTGATGCTCTCACAACTCTCCATGAGGGCTTTTGTTTTCATGTGTGTTGGTATATCTGAACTAAGTGAAGATTTTCCAGCATGTAGAAGTTTTTTCTCCTCTTCAATCTGTAAGAAGTGCGTTAAGCCTCCAATACTTTGAATAAAATTAATCTCTCTTTTTTCAAGCTCCTCTTCACTGTAACTCTCTATCTCTTTCGTCGCTTTAAGTGAAGCCTTTTTAATCGGTTCATCTATGCGTAATATAAGTGGGTCAATCTTTAATGCCATCTCATTTAAGCCCAAAAGGTGTAAGCCCTTAATGCTTTTCAGCCGTGACAATGCCACATAACCTTGCCCCACCTCAAAGGTTTGAGAGAGGTCAATTTGAGCAGCATCAAGTGTCATTCCTTGAGATTTATGAATGGTTATTGCCCATGCTAAACGCAGAGGGATTTGTGAGACGGTGGCAATATTTTCCCCTTTGTCATTTTCTAGTGTCCAATCATCAGCCAATACTTTAATGGTTTTCCCTGTCGAGGTTTTAACAAGAGGAATCTCTCCCTCAAACCCTATCACCACCCCTGTTGTACCGTTGACATAATCTTTTTCAGGATTGTTTTTGATAAAAATCACCATGGCATCTTTTTTGAGTGTTATCTCCTCTAAGACTAATGCTGTTTTAAAAATTTTCTCAATGTTTTTAGCCGTTCCTTTTGCTTTATATTTAAAAATATGAGCTTTTCCATTTAATCTATTTAGCTCTTCAATATTAATTCTATCGACATCAAAATTATGGGTAAAGAGTTTGGTTGATTGTTGTTCTAATTGAGTATGAAATGCCTCATCTAAAATACTTTTGACTTTAGGTGAGACTTCACCTGAACGTATCTCATCTAGCACTTGAATGAGTCGGTCTTCATCTTGTCGAAACTTCTCTTCTAGGTAACAACTTCTTAAATCTAACGCTTTCCAAACAGGGCTTTGCCAAGCAAAACGCTTCTCTTTAAAGACCTTACTCACAGGTGGCAACTGAAAAAAATCTCCAGAGATAACCACTTGCACCCCACCAAAAGGTTCAGGGTTATTTTTAAAGGCTCTTAGTACTTTGTCCATTGAGCTAAATATTTCAGGGGAGACCATGGAGACCTCATCTATTATCAATACTTTTAACTTTGAAAATCGACTCTTAAGATAGGATTTTTCAAGTAAAAACTCCACATAGCCATTATCCACCACCGTATCACGAATACCTAAAGCAAAAAAGGAGTGAATAGTTTGCCCTTTTAGATGAGACGCTGCAATACCTGTGGGAGCAACTACTGTGGGGTGAATGCGTCGCTCTTTTAAGTACTGAATATATTGGAGTAAAACATAAGTTTTACCCGTCCCAGCTGAGCCAGTCATAAAAATATTTTTACCAGATTTAAGTAGTTTGAGTGCTGTTGATTGTTTCATAGAAGTATTTTAACAAAAAATAATGACAATCGTTTAAAATATGCCAAATTGTCATGAAATTCTTAAAAAACTCTCTCTGTCATGAAAATTGGGTTGAGTTTTAAGATGCTAAAGCACCTTTTACCACAAAAGAGAGTCTAATCTTCTGCTCAATTAGCTCCAATCTACTCTCTACAGTTATATTTTCTATTTTATGATGTGGTATAAGTTTAACGCTATTCATCTACTCATTACAAAATATAACGAGTAGTATCTTCATCATCAACAAGTTTTTCAAGTTTCTCATCAATTAATTTTGTATCTATAGTTACTGTTTGACCTGCAAACTCATCAGCGTTGAAAGATATATCTTCGACAATTTTTTCCATAATTGTATGGAGTCGTCTTGCTCCAATATCTTCTGTTTTTTCATTAGCAACAGCAGAGTATTTTGCAATGGCTCTTAACGCCTCCTCTTGGAACACCAACTCTACATCTTCTACTTTTAAAAGAGCAACATACTGCTTAATAAGTGAGTTTTTAGGCTCTGTTAAAATTTTGTAGAGTGCTTCAGAATCAAGAGAATCAAGCTCTACTCTTAAAGGGAAACGCCCTTGAAGCTCTGGAATAAGGTCACTTGGCTTACTTAAATGAAAAGCACCAGCTGAAATAAATAGGATATGGTCTGTCTTTACCATACCAATTCGTGTCTGAACATTAGACCCCTCAACAATTGGTAGTAGGTCTCTTTGAACACCCTCTTTACTTGGGTCTTGGCGTGAAGATGAGTTAGCAGGAACAGCAATCTTATCTATCTCATCAATAAAGACAATTCCACCCTCTTCTATCTTTTTAAGAGCTAAATCTTTTAACTTATCTTCATCAAAAAGCTCCTCACTCGCCTCTTGTGCTAAAATTCTTTTAGCCTCTTTAACTGTTACCTCTTTGGTTTTACCCTTTTTGTTAAGACCACCTATTACTTTAATAATAGACTCCTGCACATTTGCCATCTCTGGAGGCATATTACCCCCTGCTCCCATTACATCAATTGTTGGGCTAGGCATATCTACTTCAATCTTTAAGTGGTCAAGTTCACCATTTTCAAACCTCTTTTGCATCTTTGCAAATGAGGCTTCATACTCTGCTTGTTTTTGCTCACTTGCACCTGCTGGAAGTGGAGGAAGAAGTTTCTCTATGATTTTATTCTCAATATAGGCCTCTATCTTCTCTTGATTTAGCTCATTTTGCTCTTCTCGAACCAAATTTAGAGCATTGGCTGCCAAATCTCGAATCATAGATTCAACATCTCGACCTACAAAACCAACTTCAGTAAATTTACTCGCTTCTACCTTTACAAAAGGCAATCTCATCATAGTTGAGAGTCGTCTTGCAATTTCAGTTTTACCAACACCTGTACTACCTATCATTAAGATATTTTTAGGCATAACATCACGTTGCATCTCTTCATCTAACTGTAATCTTCGGTATCGGTTTCTAAGTGCTACAGCAATGGTTTTTTTGGCATTTCCCTGCCCAATGACATATTTATCTAAAAAAGAGACAATCTCTTTTGGGGTTAAATTTGTAGGAATAGTTCTCAATTAAAGCTCCAATAGTTTAATATTTGTGTTGGTGTAGATACAAATCTCACCTGCAATGGTTAAGGACTCATTAACCAACTCTTTTGCTGATAGATTACTATGTTTATCTAACGCTCTAGCTGCCGATATAGCATAGTTTCCACCTGAACCAATAGAGGCAATCTTTCCATCTTCTGGTTCAACTACATCTCCTGTACCTGTCAAGATGAAAATGTGGTCACGGTTAAGAAC
>JALSQJ010000006.1 GCA_026985495.1 Campylobacteraceae bacterium | reverse complement strand
TTTGGCAATGACTCTTGCTAAAGTGGTTTTTCCACACCCTGGAGGACCATAGAAAAAAGAGTGCATTAAGGCATTTTTTTCAATGAGGGTTCGTAAAACTGCTTTGGGTGCTAAAAGATGCTCTTGTCCTACAATCTCATCTAGCGTTTTAGGTCTATATTTTAACGCTAAAGACAAAATTATCTCCTATCTTTTTTATTGGGATTATTTCGGTTAGAGTTTCGCTGTTTGGCTTCTTTTAGCCTTTTTTGCTCGGCTGATTTAGCACGATGTGCTTGGTCTTTGGTTTGATTTTTCTTTTTTTCTCTCAAACGTTCAGCCTTTATTTTGTCCTCTTCCTCTTTTTTCTCTTGTTCTTCAATCTTTCGTACCATTTTAAGATATTTATGTAGGTCATCATATTCACGACGTGTAAAGAAGCGTGTTTTTCCTGTAGGTAAATTATTGAGTTGAATTCCTCCAAACTCAACCCGTTTTAGGTCAAGAACATTAGCTTCAAAGTGTCCAAAGAAACGTCGAAGTTCACGGTTTTTACCTTCAGTTAGAGTTACTCTTAATTTAGTAAAGTTTGATGAAACACTACGCACTTCATAGTAAACAAATGGGGCAAACTCCATGGAGTATATTTTAGATTTTTCATGCCCACCTGCACGAGCATCATCTAAAAAAAGCCCCTCTCTCATTGCCTCTTCCATTTCGGGAGTAAGTGGTTTGTCTATTTTGATATTATAGGTTCTATCTAACCCACTCTTCATCATCACCTCTGCTACTCTTGGAGAGTCTGTTAAGAGCAATAGACCCTCAGAAGCAAAATCTAGTCGTCCAATAGGAATGAAGTGTCTAAATTTACCAGGTAATTTGTGAAAAATGGTGGTTCGTCCACGGTCATCTTTTTGAGTGACCAAAGTTCCTTTAGGTTTATTAAAGACAATCATGGTGAGTTCGGTTTTCTCTTTTACATGAAGCCCACGAATGGAGACCAAGTCCCCCTCTTTGACATCGTAGCTAAAGTTTTCCATTTTCACTTTGTTTACAGTAACCTCTCCAGCCTCAATAAGGGCATCTGCCTCACGTCTGGAGTATTTAGAGTTGTGGGAAATAAATTTGTTAAGTCTCATT
Organism: Campylobacteraceae bacterium; assembly: GCA_026985495.1. Classification (GTDB taxonomy): domain Bacteria; phylum Campylobacterota; class Campylobacteria; order Campylobacterales; family Sulfurovaceae; genus UBA1140. Next base: position 4,598 of record JALSQJ010000006.1, on the reverse strand, counting down.
ATTTTTTTCTTTAAAGTAGAGTTGTGATTTAATTCACATTAATTATGCGAATTATAACACATTAGACAACCCAAACAATTGAAAGCTCTGTAACATTAATATCTGACTTTTTAGGCTTCATTGAAGCATCTTTAATATCTATAGTATCAATATCAAACTTTTCACTCAAGGCATCAATCTTCTCTTCTAACTCTTGGGCTAAAAGTTCAATCTCTTCATGTAGCTCATTGAGGGCTTCTTCTGCTCTTCCTATGTCTCCACGCTCTTTTAAGGCACGGCTTCCATGTGAGAAAGCTCGTCCAAGTTTTGCTGAAGAGCTACGTCCAAACAATGCACCAAGAACAGCAATTCCTGTATCTATTATAGACTTACTTGCATCTGCCTTCTCTTTTTCTACTCTATCTTGGGCCCGTTGAAGACGTTTTAGTAATCTTTTCTCTCTCTTTTCATAACGCTCTTGTAGTTTCTCTATCTCCTCTTCTCTTAGCTCATCTAAAATATCTTTTAAGCGTATTTTGAAATCAGTTAAGGACTCATTTGGTTCTGAATTTAGTCTTGGTTTGGTGGTTTTGAAAAGTGTTAATCGTCTATTTTTATAAATCCAATTAATCAGCTCTCTTTTAGCTCTTTTTAGAGCTTTATCTTCTACTATTTCAGAGGGAAGTGGTGCATAAGAGGCATTTGAAGGTTTAGACTCTGAGTAGTTTGGACAATTCTCAATCTCTTCAGAATTCTCCCAATCTACACTATCCTCTTTGTGGAGTTTAAGGTTAAAACATAGTTGATGATTTTCATCAACCTCTCTACTTTGAGAAAAGTAATGCACCTCAACTTTGGCTTGAAGTGTAGCTCTAAAGTTGTTTTGACCTGTTACATCAATGGCATATTTTTGTTGAATACTCTTATCTAAGTTTACAAAGCTTTCAAAATCACTATCTTTAGGTTCTCTGCTCATAATCATTTGAGGTTTTAAGGTTTTTTTAGCCTCCATAAGTTTAGATATTTCAGCCAGTTTAAGAGGACCTTTGAGGTAAGATAGTACCCAACGTGTTCCAAAAACACGGATATCATCAAGGTGAGCCGACTTTAAAAAGAAAGTTCTTTTTTTAAGGTTTGCTAACAGATTTTTAATTTCAGATTTGCTGTAACTAGCTCCAACTTTTCCTCCTAATCCATCAATAACACGCTCTATATCTTGGCTAGTTTGTAGGCGACCAATAAACCATGTACCAATATTGGAAAGCCCCTTATAGTCAAGGTCAACAGGGTTTTGTGTACTTAGTACAACACCTGTACCAAAGGCTCTTGCTTGTTTAAGTAGTAGCATCATTGGCTCTTTTGTTGGTGGGTTTTTACTTGGTGGAAAGTAACCATAAATCTCGTCCATATAGAGCAGGGCTTTAAGTGCTGATGTTCCCGATTGTCGTCGCATCCATGCAATATATTTGTTGAGTAAAATAGTAACAAAGAACACTCTCTCTTCATCACTTAGATGAGCAATTGACATAATAGCTACTTTAGCTTTTCCATTCTCATTGTATAGAAGTTTTTGAATATCAAGAGCATCACCCTGTAGCCAAGCTGAAAATGTAGGTGAAGCGATAATGGAATTAAATTTAGTGGCTAAAGTAAAACGCTTATCTTGTGGGTAGAAGCTCTCTAGTGGTAAGACTCCAATTTTTTCAAAATTTGGAGCTATAATATCTCCAATAAGTTTTTCAAGTGATATATTTTCGCCATTTGTCCACTTATCGGCTAAGATTTGTGCTATCAGCAGATACTCTTTGGAGCTTACAGGGTCAGCCTCTATTTTGATTAGTGATAGCAGAGATGAGACGGTACTTTTAAGGTAAGAGCCAAATGTGTCGGCATCATTTAACACTTCACTTGGAGGGGCATCGAGTGAGCCTAAGATGTTAATGGAAATTCCTGCTGAACTACCAGGGGTATAGATAGTTTTCTCTATGTTGTGTAGTTTAGCCACACGTGTTTCATCTTGAAAATCTCTTTTAATTCCCTCTTGCCACATTGAGGCAATTTTTTTGGCATAGGTAGCTACATTTTCATTTTTATTATTAGCTTCATCTTCTACCCAAGGTTCAAAGCTTTTAGGGTTAAAGGTAGGGTCAGTTAAGAGTAGATTTCCCATATCTCCTTTAGGGTCAATAAGAATAGAAGGGATATTATCAATAGCTGCCTCTTCAATTAGCCCAATACCCAAACCTGTTTTACCCGAACCAGTCATACCAATAATGGCTGTATGGGTGGTAAAGTTTTTATTTTTTAGTAGAGTAAGTGCGTCAGTTGCTTCTTGCGTTGTTTTATCAATGTTACGACCCATATAGAAAAGTCCAAGTTTTTCGTAGAGGTTTGTCATGATATATATCCTTTAAAAATAATAACCTGAGTTCGACGGAATACCATAGTCACAAAAGTTTAAAAAAATACTATTTTAGCATATTGAGCTAAAAACTTCTCTAGTTTCTTTGAAATATAGCCCTTTTATCTTTAATAATAATTTAATTTTTAACTTAAGTTAGATGGAATATCATAGTCACAATTTTACAGTACTAACTGGTTAATTTAAAAAAAGGTTTTTATCTAATCCTCTAATCTTTAAAAACCTGTTTCATATACTCATACTTCATCTTTTGAGGGCTATTTAAGCTCTGCATCGTTTTTTCTAATATCTTTTTAATCTCTTGCATAATAGCATACTTAGAGAGTTTGTCCTCTTTTACATGAATGGTAAAACTATAAAATCTACCACCTTTTTTAAATGCTCCTACCAACCAATGAATGCCCTCTTTATGACTCTCTTGGGCAAAAACAAATTTAATGTTTCGGTAGTTTTTTAACCATTGTAACTGCCCATAACTTTGTACAATAGGAGCTTTTAAAAGGGTTTGAAGAGTTACGCGTTTCTCTTTGGTGAAAAAAGCTTGAAAAGTGGGAGAGACTTGCTCTGGTGATTCTAAAGAGTAGTGCTTCACTTCAGGTAATACCACGCCCTCTTTAATGGGGTGAAAATCAAACGATTTAATGAGCTTTGCCCCATAAAAAACCTTGTTAGGACGATAAATGAGTTGGGTTATTTTATGTATTGCTACTTGCATATCTAAAGGGGTCATTTGTAATTTTCCAGCACCTAAATCAACACGTGGTTCATTGTTTTGCAAAGGGACTAAGGCTAAGTTTTGGTAAAGGGCTTCAATACTTTTCATGTAGATGGGTCGGTAAAAAGTATTGTCACCACTTTTAGTTCTTTGACGGTATTTAATAAACCCATCATAAAGAGGCAACATCTTAGAGGAGGTAAAAAGTCGTCTTGCATCAAGCCATGTACCTGAGGTACATTTAGGGTAACCTTTTTCTGTAACAATCTCATCTGAAGCACTTTTATTACAATATTTAGTATAATATTTATCTCCCCTATTGGCAAAGAGTAGAAGTGAAAATATCTTTCCTAAATTCCCAATTTTAGGAGGGGTTTGATAGGCACTATTTTTTTGATAAAGACGTACAAACTTCCCCTCTTCATTGACAATAGAGACCCAAAAGCTTGAAAGTTTATCTGTCTCTAGCTCTTTGTTAAGCGTGTGGTTAAAGTAGTAGTTTGGGGCGATCAAAAAGTTAATGCCTATTTTACTAACCAAACGACTTTTAGGAGAGATGCTATAAGTCTGGAAAAGCTTATCTAACTCTTGGTTTAGAACCTCTTTAATGCTGTTAAGTAGTCGTTTACTACGTAATGGTAAAGTGCTAAAGTAGGCTTGGTTTTGTGGGGTTATCTTACCCACTACCTCCATGAGAACATCAGGGAAATAAGGTAACTTAGGCAGAGGCATCTTCTCTATTTTAGAGACTAAGCCGTATTGTTTGTTAATCAATTCAGAGTTATTTACAATGGCTATCGCCTCTTTTTTAATCTTTTCCCATGAGGCTTTTTGTTGTTTAGGTGAACTATTTAACACATAAGGGTAACGATAGAGTGCCACCATAATAGCTTGTTGTTCCATGGACAAATCTTCAGGTTTTCGTCCAAAGAAAATCTCGGCACAATCTTTAAAGCCATAAGCTTTGTTATCTGCGAAAAAAAATGGACGTGTTGAGAGTAACCATGCCTTAAAATTCATACCATTGTTCGCTTTGAGCATATGAAAAAATGTTTTGGTTAGTTTTAAGCGTTCTATGTTGGTTTTGTTACGCCAATTTGGCTCTTTTTGTAAGAAACTTGTGATTAATTGTTCAGTTAAAGAGGGAGATATTTTCATCTCTAAACTAAACTTTGTCATCATATTGAGCATCATCTCTTTGGTCTCTCTAAATGAAGCTGTAATATCTACCCCATTATAGTAAAAAGGGTTTTCCATCAATGCTTGGGCAAATGAAGTAGCATTGTCCTCAAAATTTAAAGAGGCATCATACTTCTCTTGCAGTAAATTCCAAAAAAAGTCAGGGGTCTTCTCGACAAACAAAGAGGGGTGAGTCATAAGACTTTGAGGCTGTGCCATGCTCCCTGCTAATCTATCTTGTAAATCTCTAATCTCAATGGCAGTATCATAATAAAATTTTGGAAAATATCTCTTTTTAAAAAG
>JALSQJ010000005.1 GCA_026985495.1 Campylobacteraceae bacterium | reverse complement strand
TATTTGATAATACCATTGAGGGGCTAAAGTATAATGACTCTCCAACTATGTCAGTACAGCACCACCCAGAGGCGAGTCCTGGACCTCATGAGTCAGCATATATCTTTAGCGAATTTAAGGATATGTTGTAGCCTCTATTTTTAATGGGGTATGTTGAAAAACAGTAAGTTTTGTAATATCTAACTCCTCTTTTGCTAAGTAGATTCTCTTGTTTTTTGGAGTCTCATATTTAGCATGATATCTATTTTTAATCTTTTGAGCCAGTTGATGAACAGCCATAGCGTAGTAGTCGCTATGGTTGTAGCGAGTAATTACATAGAAATTTTTAGCTCCATACCAAAGCTCATCATACTTCTCTCTCTCTAGTTTAATAAGCATCACCTTTTTCTTATAGGGGAAATAGCCTTTAGGTTCAATATCTTTTAAATCTCTTCTATAATACTTATGTGAAAATCCTGTCTTTAGCCCATAGAAACGATTACCTTTGTAGGTAACACGAGTTCCAACAGGTTCATCTCTTCTCCAGCCATTCTCTTTAAAATAGTTAGCAATACTTGCAATGGCATCATTAGGTTTGCTAATGCGTATTTTGCCATCACCATCAAAGTCTATAGCGTAGTGTTTGTAGTTACTTGGCATAAATTGAGCTAAACCAATAGCCCCAGATTTTGAGCCTTTTACTGCTCTTGGCTCTATCTGCTCCCTATAACACATGCGTAAAAACTCTTGTAGTTGATATTGGTAAAATCTTTTTCGTTTTCCTCCATCAAAAGCGAGATGGGTTAGCGAATCAAAAACATAATATTTCCCAATATTTTTACCATAGTAGCTCTCTATACCAATAATTGCTGTTATATATTCGGGAGGAACTCCATACTCCTCATAGGCTTTTTGAAGTGTATTATGGTGTTTATGTAAAAATTCAACTCCTAAATTGGTTTGGTTATGTTCTAAATGCATACGAGAGTAGATATCCCATTTCCCTTTGGGATAATATCTCTGTTTGTTAGGTTTTATAGTATTAGATTTAGATTTTGCTTGAGATACTTTTGGATTTTTTCGGATATGTTGAAAGAGATTTATAAGATAAGAGCTGTTGTATTTGTATCTTTTATGCATTTTATCTATAAATTGCCTCACCTCCAATTTTTTACTGTAGTCAAGAGCAAAAAGTGTTACTGGAGATAGAAGAGTAAATAATAATAGAACTTTAAATATTCGCAAAATTAACTCCTTTTGGAAATATTTTTGCCTATTATACTCTAAAAACTATTGTTTTAAAATATTTTTATTTATTATATTGTATTTTTAAGATTAAATAGAATTAGCTATCAGATATAGATGATGCTATCTCCAAAGCTCTCTCTTTAGCCCTTTCAACCTCTTCATCTAAAACCAAACTAACAGCCATACGACGACCTACATGGGTTTCAGGTTTTCCAAATACTCTAACAAAAGAGTTTTCACTAAAGGCACTATCTGGAATCTCAAGAGTTGGGTTTTGGCTCTCATTTTTAGCCTTGTAAGCTCCACAAGCACCTGAACCATAAGTAGCAAAAGTAAGAGGTAATCCAAGAACAGCACGAATGTGTAGTGCAAATTGGCTTTGACTTTGGGTTATGAGTGTTACCATTCCTGTGTCGTGTGGGCGAGGGCTAAGCTCAGAGAAGTAAACCTCTTCTCCTTTTACAAAGAACTCAACACCAAAAATACCACGACCACCAAGACCATCGGTTACAGATTTTGCAATCTCTTTTGCTTTTTGAAGAGCTTTTGGACTCATCTGCATTGGTTGCCAAGATAAGATAAAATCACCATCTTTTTGTATATGACCTATGGCATCACAAAATGTTGTTCCTGTCTCATTTCTAACAGTAAGTAGGGTAATCTCATAATCAAAAGGTATAAACTCTTCAACAATAAGTTCACTTGCATCACCTCTTGCCTCTTTTGCTATCTCCCAAGACTCTTCAATATCACTAGCACTCTTTGCAATACTTTGACCATGACCAGAACTACTCATAACAGGTTTAATAACACAAGGAAAGCCTATCTCTTCTGTTGCTATTTTCAACTCTTCAAGAGTTTTAACAAACTTATAACAAGAGGTTTTTACTTTCAGCTCTTCAGAGGCAAAAACTCTAATATTTTTACGGTTCATAGTCTTGTTTACTGCTTCAGCATTAGGAATAACATGAAAACCACGCTTTTCTGCTTCAAAAAGAGCCAAGATTGATATTGCCTCAACTTCAGGTAAAATATAGGTTGGTTTCTCTTTCTCAATAACCTCTAAAACAGCTGTTTCATCTTGCATATCGATAGCATATGAGCGATTAGCAACAAGATGTGCAGGAGCATTCTTATATTTATCAACAGCAATAACCTCAATACCCAATCTTTGGGCTTCAATAGCTACCTCTTTACCAAGCTCTCCAGAGCCTAAAAGCATAATTTTAATAGCATCTTTTTGTAGTGGAGTTGTGAATGTCATAGGGAAAATCCTTAGTTAAATATTGTTGATATTGTAGCGATTTATTATAAAACAAATGGGATAAAATATTGGTCAGGTACCTATCTTTTTAAAAGATTTAAAGATAAGTAAAATCTTTGGTAGAAGTATAATATTGGCTAAAAGTGCTGCACTCATAACCAGCATAGTTAGTAATCCAAAGTAGATGGTTGGAATGAGATTAGAGAGTACTAAAATAGAAAAACCAAGCATAATAGTTACAGAGGTATATTCCATAGCATGACCAATGGAGTTGGCACTTGATTTTATTGCTTCTAAATAGTCATTTGAGTTACTAAGTTCATGTTCAAAACGGTGAATGTAGTGAATGGTATCATCAACCCCAATTCCAATGGCAATAGCAGCAATGGTAATAGTCATAATGTCGAGTGGAATACCAAGCCAACCCATAAAACCAAAGATTAGTGCAATAGGAACCATATTTACCCCAATAGCGATAAGTGCTACATA
>JALSQJ010000004.1 GCA_026985495.1 Campylobacteraceae bacterium | reverse complement strand
GATAGGGTAATAATGAGCTGTAGAGCTATAAAGTTAGAGGAGATAACAGTAATCTCCCACCCAAAAAAGCCAAGTGTACTGGTAATAGAGAGTACAGAGAGTATTGAGATAAGTAGAGGCAGTACTACCCAGCGTAGTTGTTTAAAGACAAACCAAAGCACAAACAGTAGAATTAGTAGAAGTGTTGAACCGTAGATAACTAAATCGCTTTTGACATAGGCTACATCAAAAGCTCCTTTGTAGTATTTTTAATAATATAATTTTAACATTTTTTTGTTAAGTAGTTGTTGGGGTCAAATATTTTTGGAAGAGAGAGTTTAATGGGGAATAGAGGAAATAGTGGGTAAAAGTGAGTAGTTCTTTCACACTTAGCTATTTTTGTAAATATTTTTTACATTATAATAGAATTAGTAAATTAGTGGTAGAACAATTATATTATGATACTTAAATAATTTTATTTATATATATTAATCTATATGAAAAAGTTACACCTAAGTTAATTATAATTAAACTTTATGTACTCTTGAAGTAGGGAAATTATTGTTAGGAGAAGTAATTACGATGGAACCTAAGAGTCTTGAGAATTTGTTTGCTAAACATTTTGATTTTTTGACCAAAGAGTATGGTTTTCAATATGATGCTTCATCGCATCGATATTTTAAAAAAGATTATGAGATTATAGCTCAACATGAAAATGGAGAGTTAAATTTAATCTTTATTATTAATAAAAAAACTACAATGTTTATTGAGATAATGAGCAGACTGCTCGGTAGGGAGTTTACCTATCCAGAGTACTTTACAAGTTGGGTGTTAAGCATGGGAGATGTAGATAGCCGACTTGCGTATGATGCAAAGCTTATTAAAGCAAATGCTCAAGAGATTTTAGGAGGATAATTTGTTCAGTAGATTCAGGTTTTTGACACCAGTAAACAGAAGATAATAAGAGTGTTAATTGAACCAGATGAAGCTACTGTAATTGAATATTTCAAGAGGCTATTGTTAAAAGTTTTTTGACCTGCCGACTTGTAATAATTCGTCGCCCCCATAAAAAGTGTTGTTTATAATATTTTTTCTTTTTAAAATCGGTAATAACAACCTTTTTACTTCCTGAACTTGCATGAATAAACTTTCCATCTTGCAGATAGATACCTACATGAGTTACAATACCTTTTTTTGCTCTATTGGTACTAAAAAATACCATATCCCCTCGTTTTAGATTTTCATAAGTGACATATTTCCCAACTCTTGCTTGAGCTTTTGAGTTTCTTGGTATCTTTAACCCTACAGCACTATATACTTTTTGTGTAAATCCAGAGCAATCAAACTTGTTTGGTCCAGTTGCTCCCCAAACATAACGTATGCCTAAGAGTTTTTTTGAGTAGGACTCTATGTTATATCGAATAGTGTTTTTTAGTGTATTTGTATTAAGGGTTAAATATCTCTGTTGAAATGTTTTTTGAGGAAATAGTTTTATTTTTTGATGGAGAGAGGTGTAAAAGGTCAAATAAGGAGTTTCTATTTTTGGAGCAGTTGAAAAGGTAAAATTTTTGGATAGTTTTTCAAACTCTTCTTCTAAATTCCAATGCTTAATAGCAAGTAGTTGGAAAGAGACCAAGGTCTGTATCCCAATAATTAACAATAATATTTTCTTTAATAGGTACATAGTAATTTTTTCTCACATTTTATTTAACATAAATGTGGAATTATAGTTTAATTTTATTAAAAGTAGCTAAAATATAATTTTATTATGTACTTAAAAATCACATTTAGAAAATTATCTTTTATAAATCAATTTTAAGGAGATACAATAGATATCTCTTTTGCAGTGACACTGAGGATTTTAGATTTTATTGTAGATGAATAAGACCAAGTACAGAGCTGTACTTGGAATTGATAGAAGTTAGATGATTAGAGTCTAGCCTCATATCTTCTAAGCATGTAAAGTTTCTTAAGAATCTTTTTACGAGTTGCAATTTTCTCTTTTTTACGAGCTTCTGTTGCTGTCTCATAGTGCTGTCTAGCTCTTGCTTCAGTAACGATTAGGTTTCTGTCACATTGTCTTTTAAATTTTCTATAAGAGTCATCAAATGAATCTCTTGGCGATAGTTTAATTCCTGGCATTTTCAAGCACCCCCTTTCTTATCAGATTTCCCGAATAAGTCGGAAGTGATAAATTCAATGAAATTATAACGTATGAAAGATTATTGTTTCATAAATGGTGAGTAAAAATTATTTTAAATATATATTAATAGCTTTAATTGATGTTCTATTTTATTATAATTCTTTTAAAACAATATTAAACATTAAAAGAGTCAAACCTCTAAAAATAGTCATTTAAACTGCTTTTTATTCACATTTATATCCCATTTATTAATTATAATATTATAAATAATATTTAAACTAGGAGTAAGAAATGACAAAAGCAATAGATAGAAGTTATTATAATAATATAGAAGAGAGACTTACAAAAGATGAACTTTTATTTTTTGAAAATAAGCTTAATGAGAAAAAAATTAAAATAGAAAAGAGTTTAGAAGAGCTTTCAAAAGAGTTGAGTACCTTTAGCGTAATCGAAGCAAGAGATGAAGCAGACCATGCCATGATAGCAACAGAAAATTTAACTAATAATAGAATTTTTGTTGAACAGCAGAAAAATTTAAATCTAATAAAGAGAAGT
>JALSQJ010000003.1 GCA_026985495.1 Campylobacteraceae bacterium | reverse complement strand
TTAACCTCTCTTAATTAGCCAAGAGAAGGTTAACCCTGATGTCACAAAAACAGCTCCTGCATAAACTGTCCAAATAATAGGAATAACTACTCCTTTAATAGCATGGTCACCACCTACAACTTTTACCATCCAAATATCGGGTAATAGTACTATTGAAAGTGTCATAGACAACACTATAGCATGAAGAACCAAAAGTATATTTTTTATATTGAACACTGTAAATCCTTTAAAACTAAATTTTAACACGTAACTCCATCGCTCTTGTAAGAGAAAGCAAATCTATGTTATCTAACTCTACACCTGTTGGAACACCCTGTGCAATTTTTGTAAAATGTATTGAGCTATCTGAAAGTTTATCTTCTATATATAGTATCATCGTATCAGTTGCAAGTGATGGAGGAAAAGCAAATATCACCTCCTCTACCCCTTTTACAGCATCTTTCAAATGATACTCATCAAGGTCAGCAAGTTGAGTAACAATATAGTAGATACCCTTGTACTGCCCACTCTCTTCAATAGTTATAATATCTTTTGCACTCTGCACAATACAGAGTGTTCTCTTATCTCTAAACTCATCTGAACAGATAAAACAGAGTTCATCTTCACTCATATTGTGACACTTCTTACAACGATGAATGGTGTTGACCCCCTCTTCAATAGCATGAGCTAACTTCATACCTACAAAACTATCTTCCATAACAATGTTGTATGCCATTCGTATAGCAGACTTTTTACCAATACTCGGTAGCTCTTGAAATGCCGATACCAAATTTTCAAACGCTTCTATTTTATACTTTTTCATTTATACTTAATAGATATAATCAACAACTTTAGACTCAACAGCCACCGATTTAATAAACTTAATTACTTCCAAATGTTCAGGGTGGTTCGCATAAAGAGATAACCCCTCCATTGTATCAAACTCTGAATATAGGCTCAAGTCCATTGCTCTACTCTCTTGTGAGATGTTAATACCCACCTCCATCTTTTTTAATGTAGGTACAGTTATCAAAAGTGTTTCTAGTATCTCTTTTGCTCTCAATAAATTCTCTTGTTTATTCTCATCGTTAAATTTAAACATTACAATATGTTTCACCATTATATTGCTCCTATTAAATATATTATCATGGTCGCGATTATATCAAAAATATGGTAGAATTCGACCAATATTTATCTTAAGAAAATAACTTGGAGTAACAATGACAGAAATGGACTATTATGAAATTTTAGAAGTAAGCAGAACATGTAGTGGAGCTGAACTAAAAAAATCATATCGTAAACTTGCCATGAAGTACCACCCTGACCGAAATCCTAACGACAAAGAAGCAGAAGAGAAGTTTAAACTATTAAGTCAAGCCTATGAGGTACTTAAAGACAAAGATAAACGTGCAATCTATGACAAATATGGAAAAGCTGGTTTAGAGGGTCAAGGTATGGGTGGAGGCTTCAGTGGAAGCCAAAACATGGACGATATTATGGAGATGTTTAACTCTATGTTTGGTGGAGCAGGAGGTGGCTTCGGTGGTTTTGGTGGAGGTCATAGTCAAAGACGACAAGCAAATCAAAAGTACAACCTAGATTTTGAAATTGAGTTTCCTCTAAAATTTCAAGAGGCTGTATTTGGCTGTGAGAAGAAAATAGATATTAAGTACAAAGTTCCTTGTGATGACTGTAAAGGTACAGGTGCTGAGAGTGGTAACCTAGAGAGTTGTGACTACTGTAATGGTCAAGGGCAAGTAGTCATGAAACAAGGATTTATGTCATTTGCACAAACCTGTCCAAAGTGTCATGGAGAGGGACAAAAAGTATCTTCTAAATGTGCTTCTTGTTCAGGTAGAGGTTACCATGAAGAGCCAGATACTATTACCATTAATATACCTGCTGGTGTTGATTCTGGGAACAGATTAAGAGCTCAAGGCTATGGAAATCAAGCTAGAAATGGACAACGTGGAGACCTATACTTAACATTTAATGTAGAAGAGGATGAACACTTTATTCGTGATGGCTCTAACATCTACATTGAAGTTCCTGTCTTCTTTACTCAAGCAGCATTGGGTGAGACCATTACCATTCCATCACTTGATGGTGAACTTAAACTTGACCTAAAAATTGGAACAAAAGATAAAGAGCAATTTGTCTTTAAAGGTGAAGGAGTAGAAGATGTTCATGGAGGAGGAAAAGGTAAATTAATAGCACAAATAAAAGTTATCTATCCTAAAAAACTAAATGATGCACAAAAGAGGTTATTAACAGAGTTACAAGAGAGTTTTGGAGTAGAGAGCAAACCTCACACCTCAAGCTTTGACTTAGCATTTTCAAAAGTAAAAGGTTGGTTCTCTAAATAAGAGCCAATCTTTAAAAGGAGGGACACTTAACCCTCTATATAGTTTTTAAGTTTACGACCCACTCTTGGGTGTTTAAGTTTTTTAATAGCAGAAGACTCAATCTGACGTACACGCTCACGCGTTACACGCAACTCTTTACCTATCTCTTCAAGTGTTCGGTCACTCTCATCCTCTAAAAGACCAAAACGCATTCTAATAACTGCTTTTTCTCGCTCATTTAGCTGGTCAAGTACTTCATCAATTTGATTATTTAAATCATCATTTAGAACTGCATCCGAAGGACTCATGGTTGTTTTATCTTCAATAAAGTCTCCAAATCTTCCATCATCTTCGTCACCTACTGGTGTCTCTAAACTCACAGGCTCTTTGGTAATCTTAATGACATTTTTAACCTTATCAATTGATAGACCTACCTCTTTAGAGATAGTCTCTAAATCTGGCTCTTTTCCTGTCTCTTGAAGACCTTTTCTTATAATTTTATTAATTCTATTAATAGTTTCAATCATATGAATAGGAATACGAATAGTACGTGCTTGGTCTGCAATAGCTCTTGAGATAGCTTGACGAATCCACCAAGTTGCATAGGTAGAGAACTTATACCCTTTTTGATACTCAAACTTATCAACAGCTTTCATAAGACCAATATTCCCCTCTTGAATAAGGTCAAGAAATGGTAAGCCACGGTTAGTATAACGTTTAGCAATCGAAACAACCAAACGTAAATTTGACTTTGCCATTCTTGTTTTTGCAATCTCTGAACGATGTTTACCTCGACGAATTTGACCTAAAATCTCTGCTAGTTTCTCTGGGTCAAGGTCAAAACTATCTTTACTAGCTTCTCGTGTTTCATAAAGCTTTTTAATCTCAACATAGGTACTTACCATAGTTGTTTCAGGAACAGCATCAGTAATATCCTCTTTATCCATATCTAAGATATTTTCTAAAATATTTTTATGGTTCTCTTTTAAATTATCATTAAAAAGTGGTAGTTTATACTCCAATCTCTTTAGCTCTTTATCAAATCCATCATCACTCTTTAGTGCTGTCTCCATTGCTTTTACAAGTTCATTAATCAGCTTAGAGGTAGGTCCAAGGTCTATAAGTGCTAGTTTCTGTTGCTGTTTTTTAAAAGCAACTTTCATGTTTTCATGAAGAATTTTTTCAACATCTTCACTATCATTTTCAAGCATATTGTCAAGTTCGGCACGAGCTTTCATCCACTCTTTTTTAGCTTTATCTAACGCTTTAAATGATGAGACAACCTGTTTTACACGTTTATTTGCACCCATTTCAGCCTTTGCAGTAACCTCTTCTGCTGTCTCCTCTTTACTATCGTCACTACTCTCTTTCTCATCTTCAAAACTCTTAAAAAGCTCTTTTACTCGTCTCTCTCTATTTAAAAGAGGCTCTTTGTAGTTTAAAATATAGTCAATAAGATAAGGAACAGAACAGATAGCATCTAAAATAATATCTTCTCCAGCCTCTATCTCTCTACTTAAAAAGACCTCTTCCTCTTTAGTAAGAAGTGGAATTTTACCCATCTCTCGAAGATACATACGAACAGGAGAGTCCGAACGACTCCACTCAAGAAGCTCCTTCTCTTTTAAAAAATCAAACTCCTCTGCTTCTCCACTATCTATCTCTTTTTGTCGAGCAATTTCACGTTTTTTCTTTTCTGAAGAGGAGAGAAATTTTGCATATTCAGAAGAGGTAACTAAATCTATTTTATAGGTTTGTGAAAGTTTTAAAATTTTTCTAGCTTGTACTAGTGTAGGTTGTTTTTCAAACTCTTTTGCTAGATTCTCAAAGGTAATAAGGTCACCTTTTTTACAAGTTTTAAATATTTCGTCTAATTTTTTATTGATGTCTTTTGCAGCCAAGAGGAAGACTCCTTGTTAGGATTATGGAATTATATATAGGTACTATTTTTTGTGCATTATACCGAAATAATTTTAAAAATATATTTTAAATAGTCAAAAAAAGACAAAATAAGCTCCTATGTAAACAAAAAAGATTAATCTCCAAAATAGCGAATAGAGGCGAATCCAAAAGCTCCACTCTCTATAGATAAATCTATCTGCTCTTGAGTAAGAATGCCTCCTAAAGCTATAACAGGAGTATCAACTAAAGCAATAAGCTCTTTAAGCTCCTCTACACCTTTTGGAGTACCTTTGTTTGGGCTTTTAAAAATTGGACTATAGGTTATCATATCTGCCCCTAACATTTGAGCTTTTAAAGCCTCATCTTTTGTATGTGTACTAATAGTTACAAATAGATTTAAACTCTTTGCTTCTCTAATTTCACTAAACTGATTAGAGGTTAAATGAACCCCATCAGCTCCTAATTTATGAGCTAACTTATAGCTCCTATGAAGAAGTATCTTTTTAAAATTATGCTCTCTTGCTTCTGCTAGAAATAGTTGAGCATTTTTAGCATACATATCAGTAGATTTATCTCTATATAGAATCATATCTGCTCTCTTAGAGAAGCGTTTTAGGTCATCTTCTAAAGTGGTAAATTTAAGTGTTGTAGGGTCAGTGATTGCGTAAGCTATCATCTATTTTTCAGTAAGTTTTTCTAGTAGTTTAGTCTGTTTTTTAAGCTCATTTAACTGCTCTTGTTTTATGAAAAAGTACTCTAAAAGTAAGACCATAAAAAGTCCAGGAATAAGACCCAGTAAAGAGGCGATAAGTGCATAGATAATACCAAGTTCTGAATAGAGAGAGAAAGTAATAGTTGCACCTACAAAGGCAAAAGCCCAAGATGCACCTAGTAGAAAGTTTACTAAAAGAGACAAAAGAGGAGTTGAGAGTTTCATTAACTGTACTCTTTTAAAAAGAAGACCTAGTGGTCTTCATCTATTGCTACGGCACCTGCAAGGTAAACATAGATAAGAATCATAAATACAAATGTTTGTAACAACGCAGAGAATGAAAGTAATAGGTAGGCTGGTAGTGGAGCAAAAAATGGAACCAACATTAAAAGTACCCATAAAAAGAGGTCGTCACCCTTGATGTTACCAAAAAGACGGAAACTAAGAGAGATAATTCTTGAAATATGAGATACAATCTCAATTGGGAACATTAATGGAGCAAGTAGAGGTACAGGACCCATAAAGTGTGCAAAATATTTTTTAACACCATTTACTCTAATACCCTCGTAGTTGTAATAGATAAATACTACCAAAGCCAATGGTAATGTTACGTTAATATTTGAAGTTGGAGACTCAAAACCAGGAATAATTCCTACAAGGTTAGAGATAAGTACAAAAAGACCAACTGTAGCTACAAGTGGTAAATATTCTCTAGCAAGTTTTTCACCAATGGTATCTTTACCCATAGAGATTACACCCTCAAGGAACGCTTCCATAAAGTTTTGAGCACCTGTAGGTACTGCTCTTAATTGTGTCGATGCGTATTTAGCTAAAAGTAAAATAAG
>JALSQJ010000002.1 GCA_026985495.1 Campylobacteraceae bacterium | reverse complement strand
GTTTCTCATTGCTTAGAGACTCCTCTAGCTCATCATTAACTTCAGATAATAGGTGTGAAACAGTCAATCTATCATCATTAGCTTTTCTATACTTCTTTTGTAGCTTACTAAACTCACTTTTAATATGCTCTATTCTCTTTAATGTAATCTCTTTCTCTTGAAAATCAGGAATATGACTTATTGATTTTATTATATTTTCTATTAACACTTTTACTCCTTCTCTCTTAATAGTGCTGTTACAAATGTCTCATTTTGAAAAGCATAACCATCAGGAAATGCACCAATCTCTCCATAAGCATAAAATCCAATAAGAGGTACATTTATATTTTTATAGGTAGCTTCTATCTCTTTTATGGCTAAATCTCCAAGTACCTGTTTTCTTGAACAGCATGGAAAAACCAAAGCAACCTCTGGTTCAAAATCTATTTTATTTTTTATCAAATCAGATATAGCATCTTCAACATAATGTATAATCTCTCTCCCTTTTGCAGAAGCTAATCTAACTTTTGATTTCTCCTCTACATGTCCTGCAAATATAAGTGAACCACTATCTTCATTTATCTCTAATACAGCTCTATAACAGACAAGACCACTTCTCATTGTTACCTCTAACGGGTACTCTATACCTACTTGAGGCATATCATCATTTGTGATATTAAGATATCTTTTATAGAAATTAATAGCTGGTTTACCATCTATCTCATAGACAATATTTTTATGAGCCTTAGTGATGATTTTCTCTCGTCCTATCCCCTCCCAACCAAAAGCTCTAGCTCCTGCTATCTCTATCTTGTTAAGGTCAAGTGCCAAGGTTATAACTCCATGGTTAGAGAAGTTCTCTTTTGAGAAGACAAATGTATCTTTTAGAATCAAATCATCTCCTGCTGAACCACCAAAAGCATACTCAATTCCATTCTCTGTTAGACCTTGGGTATAGGCATCATTATCAAAGTTTAATCCCGAAGTTATAGTGATAAGTGCTACATTAGAGAACTCTTTTTTTGCCCAAACAGATACCTCTTTTCCTGCATTATAGTAATCCTCTCCCTCTACTTGAAGGAGTTTTAAAGAGAGTGCTGATGAGTCTATATCTAATAACATACAGACCATACTCTCCTCTTTCTCTCTTGCTCCATACTCTTCATTTGCAAAAATCTCTCCAACTGTTGTAGAACCTACAACTAAAAATGGATATTTATTCAACTCTGCAACGAGCTTTCTAATATTATATTTGGGGGAAACATATATAAATGCCACCGTTGGCTCTATATCTCTCTCTATAGCTCTATCTATTCTATCTATTAAATTTTGAATAGAGTATGAGTGTATAATTACATTTTTCATTTTTCTAAATACTCCTTTGTCTTTTTTTTTTAATTGATTTATCTCTTAAGTCACTAAAATAGTTAAATTTCTTTAAGAATATCTCTGTAACTTTAGGATGAAAATAGCTACCACTCTTTAACTCTAAAAACTTATATATCTCATCACTATCTTTACATCTATAATCTTTATAAGTTTCATTTGAAGAGAGTAGCTCAAATGCCTCAACAATAGATACAATATATGCAAGAATATGAATCTCTTTCTCTTTAAGCTCTTGTGGGTAACCTGTTCCATCAAAATGTTCTCGATGCTGAACCATAACTCTTTTAGATAGACGAATAAAGTCTGTCTCAACAAAACTATTTAGAAGTCTATATCCTGCAATAATTGAATCTTTATAGCTCTTTTGATTCTCTTCATCTTCTATATTAATTAAATATCTACCTATATGCATAATAAAGGTAGAGTAGTATAGATTCTCCGATACTTGAATCTCATGTCCAACCATAATACTAAATGCTTTTGAAAGAAGTGCTATTCTCTTATATCTATCTAATATATTATCTTTTTCATATAGCATCGTTGCCATCTTTAAAAGAGACTCTCTTTGACTACCTTCTATCTCTGCTATTGTAAATATCTCTTTTTGTGAATTTAAAGAGCTATCTCTATCCTCCTTTATCTGACCATTATTATGATATTTTTGTCGATATTTTCTACTCTCTACATGTTTATATATTCTACTCTCAAGCTCTTTTAAATCAAAAGGCTTAGGTAGAAAATCATTTGCACCCATCTGAAGAAGCTTTTTTTTCTCCTCTTCGTCTGTTGTGATAATAACTATCTCTATATCTTTATAATTAGGAATATCTTTTATTTTATCTAATGTCTCATATCCATCCATTTTGGGCATATGTAAATCAAGCAGAAGTATATCTATACTATTTTTTTCTAAAATATCTAAAGCTTCTATACCATTACCTGCTTCAAAGCAGTGTATAGTAGGTATTTTAGATATAAGTGTTATTATTAATTGTCTATTAAACTCATCATCATCTGTAATGAGTAAATTTATATCACCTAGCTCTTTCCATTCCATCTAAGTCCTTATTCTTATTTACTATATATTTAATTCTACTATAATATTTTTTTGAATTTGTTAAATTAAAAGATATAATTAAAAATAGATTTATAAAACGCAATAAGAACTTTAACTTTTTAATATATTTTATTATATATAAATAGATATAATTAATAATAGTTCGATAATATTTTTAAATAGAATTAATATCTACTCCTATCTCTCTCATCTCATCTTCTGTTAAAGTAGTAACACCCAGCTTAACAGCTTTATCATACTTTGAGCCTGCATCAGTACCATAGATTAGATAGTCTGTCTTTTTACTAACAGAACCACTCACTTTTGCCCCTAACTTCTCTAACATCTCTTTTACAACACCTCTGCTTACACTCATTGTTCCTGTAAGTACAATAGTTTTAGCTTTGAATGGGTTCTCAACAGCCTCTACTCTATCTTCTACCGTAGGTTTTATCTTATCAAATAACTTTAAGACAAACTCACGATTAACCTGCATAAACTCTACAAAAGAACGAGCCATCTCAACACCAATACCATCAATAGCTTCTAGTTGCTCTTCAGTTACGTCAACAACCCCTAGTCCAAACTCTAAAGCAATAGATTTTGAAGCAACTGCTCCAATATGCTCTATGCCCATGGCAGATAACAATTTAGCTAACGTTGTACCTTTAGTAGCTTCTATAGCATCAAGAAGTCTATTTATTCGCTTCTCTTTAAACCCCTCTAGCCCCTCTAAATCTTCAAATTTAAGATGATATAAATCTAAAATATCACTAATTTTTCCCTCTTTAACTAAAATTTCAACAATGCGTGAACCCAGCCCATCTATATGCATGCTCCCCTTTTTAGCAAAATGGATAATGGAGTTTACGACACGAGAAGGACAATCCATATTTTGACACTTAATAAGTGTTCCCTCATCTAACACTTCACTATGACAAGTAGGACATTTGGTAGGTCGAACAATTTCAACTTCACTTCCATCTCGTCTATCGGTTAAAACTTTAGTAATCTTAGGAATTACATCACCTGAACGAATTAAGATAACGCTATCACCTATCTTTAAACCTTTACGCTCAATCTCATCAAAATTATGCAAAGTAGCCCTAGAAATCACTGCCCCCTCTAAATCGACAGGTTCAACCTCTGCTACAGGGGTAAGAACACCTGTTCTTCCTACTTGAATGGTAATATCATTAACCTTCGTTACTTTCTCTAGTGCTGGAAATTTATAGGCACACATCCACTTAGGAACTTTAACAGTGTAGCCCAACTGCTCTTGTCTCTCTATATCATCTACTTTTATTACCATACCATCCATCACTACTGGAATTTCATCGCGTTTAGAGATTAAAAATTGGTAAAACTCCTCAATATCATCTATGCTATTACACGCTTTAGTATAAGGTGGTCTTAAAAATCCCTCTTGATATATAAACTCCATCTTTTCAGATAGTGTTTGATGCTCTAAACTATTCTCTCCCAACCCCCAAGGGTAGAAAACCAAACGCCGTTTAGCTGTAATGGTAGAGTCCAACTGACGCAGACTTCCTGCTGCTGCATTTCGTGGGTTAGCAAAGAGGTTTTCACCCTCCTCTTCTCTCTCTTTGTTAATTATCTCAAAGTCATCTTTTCTTATAACCACTTCACCACGAATCTCTATTTGACCTCTATACTCTATAGTTAAAGGTACAGAGCGAATAGTTTTAACATTGTCAGTTACCTCTTCACCCACAATACCATCACCCCTTGTAATGGCACGAACTAAAGAGCCGTTTTCATAGAGTAAGTTCATACTTGCCCCATCAAACTTTGGCTCACAGAAGTATTTGGTTTCCCCCACATTTTTAACCACTCTATCTAGCCACTCTTGCACCTCATCTTGTGTAAAAACATCCTCCATACTCCACATACGTTTTTTATGTGTTGCTTTAGAGAACTCATCACGCACTATGCCACCTACTCTTTTAGTTGGTGAATCTTCTGCTACTTTAGTAGGATTTTTACTCTCATAATCTAACACTTCATGATAGAGTCTATCATACTCATCATCAGTTGCTATTGGATTGTCCTCTACATAGTAAGCATATGCCCATTTTTTTAAAGTCTCTATCTTTTGAATGTATAATTTTTGAGTCATTTGTATCTCTTTCAGGTTATTAATTGAATTTTACCATTTTGAACTAAAGAATTAAGAACGAATTGTTATGATAACAGTATGGAAAATATTAGATTAGAAGTAGAACACCTCATTAGCAACAACGCTACAGACTTTGAAATTTCAAAAGTTCTAAAAGTAGAGATAAAACGCTACTTTGGTACACTAGAAGAGAGCTTTAGTCAAAACAGTGGAAAAAACTTTTTGGTTAAACATACACGTAAAATAGATAGCATTTTACAGATTGCATACAAAGTTGCCATGCGTTCAATGTTTGGAACCTATATGCCTATGAAGAGTACCCTACCCATTACCCTTTTAGCACTTGGCTCCTATGGTCGAGAACAGCTCTGTGTCTATTCTGACATTGACCTAATGATTGTATATAAAGAGATAAAAGGGTACAACACCCAAGAGATGATAGAGAAGATACTCTATATTTTATGGGACGCAGGGCTAAAACTTGGACATCGAGTTCATGAGGTAGGAGAACTCCTTGAGGTATCAAAAACTGATATTACAATTAAAACCTCTATGATTGAGTCACGCTTTATTGAGGGGAGTAAACAACTATGGGCTGAAACTCAAAATGAACTTAATAAAATACGAAAAGATGACCAAAAAGCTTTTATTGTCGCAAAAATAGAGGAGATGAATAGCTTTCACAAAAAATACCCTTTAAGCATGGAGCCTAACTTAAAAGAGGGAGATGGTGGTTTTAGAAATGCCAACTTGGTCTATTGGCTTGGGAATATTCTACATAACATTCAACACATCTCTGACTTAGAGGAGAGCATTATTGCTAAACATGAGTATGAGGAGTTTAGAGAAGCACTCTATTTCCTATTTAAAGTACGCTCTGCTCTACATCTTGCTACAGGTAAAAAAGAGGACAAACTTCGTCTTGAACTCATTCCACAAGTGGCAAACTACTTAGGGTATGAAGGGGCAAAAAAACATCTCCAATTTTCACGAAAAGTTATCTCTAATCTTAAAATAATTAAACTATACACAACAATTTGGATAGATGAACTCACCTCCTATTACGACAAAGATAAAATGCTTACCCCTAAAAGCAACTCCTACTATCAACTTTTAGAAGAGTTAGCTGTGGCTACTAGTTCACAATTTCCTGTCCACCCAACTTTTTTAAAAGCACTTAACTGTTGCTATAGAGAGGAGAAAGCACAAGAGAGAGTTTACAAGACTATTTATAAAATATTTGAACAC
>JALSQJ010000001.1 GCA_026985495.1 Campylobacteraceae bacterium | reverse complement strand
TTCTGGGCGTGTGGATGACATAGCTATACTCAACATAGAAAGCACGGACATCAAAGATGATGCAGAAAACACCACAACCAAAACCATCACCTATAAACACAACGCCCTCAACCAAAGAGTAGCGAAACTTATAAATGGTCAAGTAGTAGAAAAATACCTATGGAAAGACCTCACTACCTTACTAGCCATCTACGACAAAGATGACAATCTCAAACAGAGATTTGAATATGCTGACCAAAGAATGCCTATAAGCATGACCCAAAACGGACAAAAGTATTATTTGCATTACGACCAAGTAGGAAGTCTAAGAGCCATAAGCGACACAAGCCACAACATCGTAAAAGAAATCACTTACGATACTTATGGTAATATGTTAACAGACAGCAACCCAAGCTTCACCGTGCCGTTTGGGTTTGCTGGTGGATTGTATGACCAAGATACTAAATTGACTAGATTTGGATACCGTGACTATGATGCCTATACTGGAAAGTGGACTGCCAAAGACCCTATTGGGTTTGATGGTGGGGACTCGAATTTGTATGGGTATGTGTTGGGGGATCCTGTGAATTTTGTTGACCCTTGGGGATTAAAAACTTTTAGAGAATGGCTTACTGAATTGTTTTTAGGAAATGCAGAGAAAGAGGCACGAAAAAAGAAATTTTGTGAATTATGTAAAGGTGGAATTAATACAGGTATGTCCGATGGTGATGCATGTAATGAAGCGGGGAAATCAATTAAAACATGTGGTTCAAATGCGTCATGTAGAGAGGACTATGCTACTTGGGTGGTATATGGGTGTGCAAATACATGCAATTAAATATTAAATTTAAAATTTTTGTCGGAATATGTATATTGGTATTCACACATTTGTATACATATTATAGTGCAGTTAGCAAAACAAATTTTGATAATTTTGTACAGGAAGTTAATTATAGTTTTATATTATTTGGTGCTTTAGAAAAAAATAAAGTAAAAACGACTAAATTATTACTTGTAAGTGATATTAATAGAATATTTATAGATATAGCTAAATATGACAATCCTTCAAAATATATTTCTTTATGTAAACAAATAAATTCAAAAAGATTTGATTTATTAAAAAAATATGATTCAACAGACAAAAAAATTAATCTAGGTAGAGATAAGATAAAAAGTCTATGCGCTGAAAGAGAAGACATAGGGGTCTATCACTAATTTTAAACAAGTCTATGCATCTAGTAACGACAATACCCCCTATCCTCCTCCCCTCAGCCAAAACACGCTAAAATAAATCAAGCATAGGTGTCAGGTGATGCTAATGCTAAGCATACGATGTTTCTTGTAGTATCCTCCTGCAAGCCAAAACACGCTAAAATACATCATGTCACATAACCCAAGATTTACACTAGATTCTAGCATCAAAAATGTTTCTATATCTCACCGAGAGCGTCAGGTGATTCATGATTCATTTCTTCAAACAAATGCCCAACGGAAATACCCTTGGGGTGCACAAATCACCAGACCCCTCTATCCTACCAAAACCATAACATATAAACAAAACGCCCTCAACCAAAGAGTAGCCAAGCTAGTAAATGGTCAAGTAGTAGAAAAATACCTATGGAAAGACCTCACTACCCTACTAGCTATCTATGACAAAGACGACAATCTCAAACAGAGATTTGAATATGCAGACCAAAGAATGCCTATCAGTATGACAAGTAACGGACAAAAGTATTATTTGCATTATGACCAAGTAGGAAGTCTAAGAGCTGTTACCGACACAAGCCACAACATCGTAAAAGAAATATCTTACGATACTTTCGGTAAACTACTCTCAGACAGCAACCCAAGCTTCACCGTGCCGTTTGGGTTTGCTGGTGGACTTTATGATGTAGACACCAAGCTCACACGCTTTGGATACCGTGACTATGATGCCTATACTGGAAAGTGGACTGCCAAAGACCCTATTGGGTTTAGTGGTGGGGACTCTAATTTGTATGGGTATGTGTTGGGGGATCCTGTGAATTTTGTGGATCCTACGGGCTTATTTGAAGAAATTGTAGAAGTACCTTTAGCGGTTATTGTTGTGGCGGGGTATGGCTATTATCTAATTTGGAATGAAATCAGCGATTGGTGGAATAGTGCTCATTGGTGGGAAACAGATAGTTGTGAACGTGATGATGAAGAAGATGATTGTGGCTGTTGGAAAATTCTTGAAAAAAGATATAGTTGGCATCAGGGTGATTATATCTGGTATGAATTTCAACAATGTTTAGAAGAATGTAAGCAATCAAAAGGATTATAATTATGGATAAAATAAAAGCTGAATATATATGTCGTATTTCATTTAAAGCTAGTTCTGATCTTGCAAGTTTAATACATATCTCAAAACAAGAAGATAAGGAAATATATGATGCACTTAAAAAATCAACAAAAATTATATCTGAAGAAGTTATTTCTAAAATATTTAAAGAGTTTCCAGAAATAAAAAAAGATTTTGATATTTTTATTAATGAATTTCATAGGTTACCTTAATTTGATTTATAAAAAACAATATCTATACCAATTAACAATAGATAAAAAATCATGTAAAAATAATGTTTATCCATTTAATCTACCAATTATTAAACAATTTACAAAATTAGATTTTCATCCTAATGTTACTTTCATTATAGGAGAAAATGGTTCAGGTAAATCTACATTATTAGAGGCATTGGCTATTAAATTAGGTTTTAATCCCGAAGGTGGAACAAAATTTATAAATTTTTCAACATATAAATCGCATTCAGAATTGTATAAATATTTAAAAATACATAAACATCATGAACATCCCGAAAATCATTTTTTTTTGCGTGCAGAAAGTTTTTATAATGTAGCAACTGAGATAGATAATGTGTTTGCCACCCATAATTATGGAGGAAAATCACTTCATCATCAGTCACATGGAGAATCATTTTTTTCCTTAATGACACATCGTTTTGGAGAAAATGGATTATATATTTTAGATGAACCTGAAGCAGCACTTTCTCCAAGTAGACAAATTGCCATGTTAGTCATAATGAAAAAACTAATAAAAGAAAATTGTCAATTTATTATTGCAACTCATTCCCCTATTTTATTGTCCTACCCTGACGCATTGATTTATGAAATAGATAAATTTGGAAATATGAATAAAATAAACTATGAAGAGACAGATACATATATGATAACAAAAGACTTTATCAATAATTATCACAAAATACAAAATAAACTACAATTATTCTAAAAGGGCTATAGGAGGCATAGTGGTCTATCATCCCCCTCCTTCTCGTTCCCACGTTGCACGTGGGAATGCATACTCCCACCCAAACTACCAAAAACGCTCAACCTCCAACAAACCGTCAACACTTTCATAATCTCTAGCACTAGAGTATCGCCAATGTTTAGCTTCATCTACATAGTCACCCCTGAAAAACCAAACAACCTCCATAAAATAGGCACTTTGGAAGTGATTTAAGGGTATAATAACAACCCGAATTTAAATCCAAAGTGCAATTTCTAAACTTTTAGTATTTATTTGAATACGAAAAGCTAAAAAATCTGTATTTTGAGATTTGAAGAGGTTAGATGATACAATCAACTTCCAAATCCAACCAAAGATAAAGGAAGTAATCATGTCATATAAACATCTAACCCTGCAAGAAAGATACCTAATTAATGCTTATAAGCATACAAAAACACAAAAAGAGATTGCACAAATGTTAGGCGTGCATCCCTCAACCATATCAAGAGAACTCAAAAGAGGAAGAGGAAAAATGGGTAAAGATTATTGGCCCATTGCCTCAGATAATAGAGCAATAAAAATACAGAGCGAGAAATCTAAAAATGCGAACCTAAAACTAACACCTGAAACGATAGACCTCATTCTAAAATATCTACTTATGGAATACTCGCCAGAACAAATTGCAGCCACTCTCAAAATAAAATATAACCAGTCAATTTCTTATGTCACTATCTACAAGTATATTTACATCAATAGGCTTGCTGAAGGTGACTTGTATACACAACTAAGACATAAAGGTAAAAGACGCGTAAAGTACGCCTCCAAGCGTAAGAGCCGTATTAAAGACAGGGTATCTATACATAAGAGACCAAAAATTGTGGAAGATAAAACAAGACTAGGAGACTTTGAGATAGACACCATCATAGCTGCAGGAAGAAAAGGTGCAATTGTGACTATCGTTGATAGAAAATCTATGTATCTAAAGATATCAGTTCCCTGTAGTAAAAACTCAAAGATTGTCGCTAATGAAATAAAACGATTACTGCATCCCTATAAGAAAAAAGTACATACGATTACTACAGATAATGGACTAGAGTTTGCACAACATAAAAGTGTATCAAAAGCACTCAAATGTGACTTCTATTTCTGTGACCCTTACAGTTCATGGCAAAGAGGTTTAAATGAAAATATCAATGGACTTATTCGTCAATATATTCCAAAGGGTTCTAGTTTTGAAAATATCACTAGAAAACAAATCAAACATATTGAAGAGAGACTTAATCACCGACCAAGAAAATCTCTTGGTTGGAGAACACCTTATGAAGTTTTTCATGAAAAAGAAGCTGCATAGGTAAAATTAGCTATGATTTTTTAGATGGATTAATTGCACTTTGGATTTAAATTCGGGGTTTGCCCTATAGAACGCTCAAAGTGGCTTTTCTCAGCCCGTTAAAGCTTGTTTGCTTTACCCATGTGTATGCTAGCATATCTTCAAAATATATTGTATCTCCTAGCGACAATTTTTCATTAAAATAGTAAGAACCTATGACATCTCCTGCGATACAGCTCAGACCCGTTATTTGGTAGGGGTAGTCACTTTTAAACCTACTGGCACCTTTTATTGTAGGTTGCACATGGGCAATAGCAATATCTAGGAGGTGTGATTCGATGGAGATATTTAAAATCACTATAGGAATGGTATCGGAGATAATATCCATTACCGTGGCTTCTAATTGACCTACATCTTTTAGTACGGCACTTGCTGGCTCGAAGTAAAGTGTGAGTTGTGGGTATTTTTGTTGAAATGTTTGTAGAACTTTCATGAAGTGTACAGTGTCAAAAGTTTTGCTTGTAAAGTCTAGTCCGCCACCAAAATTGAGCCACTTTAATCTCTTTAAAATGGCTGTGTAATTGTCTTCAATATGTGTGATTAAATCTTCAAAAGCATGGCTGTCTTGGTAGCAAAATGCATGAAAATGCAAACCTTCCAAGCGCTCAAATACTTCTTTATCCTCTTGGTATACGTCAAGAAAATTTTGGTAGGGGACACCCAATCTGCTACGGTTACTGTTACAATAATCTGGTTGATTCAGCATCAGTTTTGGGTTAATGCGTAGCCCTAGAGAAGTATGTTCTTGACACCTCTTGGCATAACGTCTATACTGTGTAAGAGAGTTAAAACTCATAGTGTTACTCTGTTTGGCTAAAGTTTCTACCTCCTCTTCATAATAAGCAGGTGTATAGCTATGTACTTTTTTACCATACTCTTTTACTTTAGCATATTCATTGGCATTGCCTAGGCTAAACCCATCAAAACTATGGGCTATTAACGCTAACCCCTCAGGTGCATCAAATGCTTTAAGTGTATAAAGCCATATAATACTTGTCTCTTTAGCTAAGTATTCAAAATGTGCTAGGTTCTCTTGGAGTTTTTTTTGTTCTAGTATAAATGTAGGACTATTCATACCACTTCTTCCACCCAGCATCATAATAATAGATGAGTTTATGCGAACTTAGTTTGTTGCTTTGTATCTCTGGTTTAGAGATGTCTTTGTCAAAGATTTTCATACGTTGCATGGTTTTGGTATCTATAAATTTTAAGCCTTTGATAGGTTTTATCTTTTCCAGGGGTAGTTTCAT